>JAEULC010000112.1 GCA_016792605.1 Rhodospirillales bacterium | reverse complement strand
GGATCGCGTCTGGGCATCGGTCGCCGATGCGCTCGCGGTGAAAGTCACGTTGATCCGCTAACCCACATCCTCCGCCGCCAGCTTCTCGATTCCGTCGCGGTCGGTACGGTAGGGGACCCACTGGTCCATGTGGCGGATGCCCATGTGGTGGTAGAACTCGCGGGTCTTGTTCCAGTGCAGGACCCAGAGGTCGATCCGGCCGCAGTCGCGCTCCTTGGCGACCTTCGCCAGTCTGGTGTTCAGCGGGTTGCCCAGTCCGTGGCCGCGGGCCCACTCGTAGACGAAGAAGTCCTCGAGGTAGATCCCGGGCTTCCCGGTCCAGGTCGAGTAGTTGTGGAAGAAGAGGGCGAAGCCGGCGGGCTTGCCGTCCAGCTCGGCGATCAGGGCCTCGTAGCGCGGCCGGTCGCCCAGGCCGTGGCGCCGGAAGTCCTCGGCCGTCGCCTTCACCGCGTCGGGCTCGTTCTCGTAGTCGGCCAGGCCCTGGACCAGGGATTTCAGCAGCTCGGCGTCGTCCGGGCCGGTTTGCCGGAGCAGGGCGGGGCGGATGGTGATCTGGGGCATAGGAAACGCTCGATATAGTGTGGTATTATATTACCGCTATCGAAAAACCGCGACAGGACGGCCTTTCGCGTTGACTTCCGCGCGATCTAGGTCATATTCCGCCGCCTTTCCCAGGAACCGGACCGAGTGACATGCGAACCTATGTGATGAAGCCGGCCGAGGTCGAGAAGAAGTGGGTGCTGATCGACGCCGACGGCGTCGTGCTGGGCCGCCTGGCCGCGGAGATCGCCAAGATCCTGCGCGGCAAGCATCGCCCCAGCTTCACCCCCCATGTCGACTGCGGCGACAACGTGATCGTGATCAATGCCGAGAAGGTCAAGCTGACCGGCAACAAGCTGCAGGACAAGAAGTTCTACTGGCACACCAACCATCCGGGCGGCATCAAGGAGCGGGCGGTCGGCCAGATCCTTGGCGGCAAGTACCCGGAGCGCGTGCTGACCAAGGCGGTCGAGCGCATGGTGCCGCGCGGCCCGCTGGGTCGCAGCCAGATGAAGAACCTGCGCGTCTACGCCGGTGCGGTCCATCCGCACGAGGCGCAGCAGCCGGCGACCGTGGATATCGCCGGGCGCAATCCGAAGAACAAGAGGAGCGCCGCGTAACATGGCCCAGAACCCGCAGCAGCAAGACCAGGGCATGGACGCCCTGCGCAATCTCGGCCAGGGCGGCATGGCACCGGGCATGGGCGGCAACCAGCCGGCCCCCTTGCGCGAAAAGAAGGTCGACAAGCAGGGCCGCGCCTATGCCACCGGCAAGCGCAAGAACGCCGTGGCGCGCGTGTGGATCAAGCCGGGCAAGGGCTCGGTCACGGTCAACGGCCGCGACTGGAACACCTACTTCGCGCGCCCTGTGCTGCGCATGATCATCGACCAGCCCTTCCTGGTCGCCGACCGCCGCGAGGCCTACGACGTGGTGTGCACGGTGGTCGGCGGCGGGCTCTCGGGCCAGGCCGGCGCGGTGCGCCACGGCATCAGCAAGGCCTTGACCTACTACGAGCCGGAGCTGCGCGGCGTGCTGAAGCACGGCGGCTTCCTGACCCGCGACGCGCGCGTGGTCGAGCGCAAGAAGTACGGCCGCTCCAAGGCGCGCCGCAGCTTCCAGTTCTCGAAGCGCTAAGTCTCTCGTCTCTTCCGGGACGAACGAAGCGGGGGCCGGCAACGGCCCCCGTTTTTGTTTTGGGCGCGCGTCGCGAGATTGCTATTTTCAGAAGAGCTTGTTTTCTTTCGGGGATGAAGATGTTGTCGTTCGCCAGGGTGGGCGCAGTGCTGTTGGTCGCGCTCCTCGCTACGTCCACCCGCGTGCAGGCGCAGACGCAGGCATCGGCCGACCCGCGGCCGATCAAGAAGATCGCCCTGCTGCAGGTCGAGGAGCAGGAGCGGATCGGCGCGCGCACGATCATCCCGGGTGGCGGGGCGATCTGGCAGATGGTGTTTCCGGACCAGACCGAGCGGGTGACGGCGGCCTTCGCGCCGAATCCGCCGCCGCTGGGCACGGCGTTGACGGATGCGGTCGAGGCATCCTTGCGGTCGGCAGGGTACGAGGTCGTTCGCCTTCGGCCGGCGCGCGAGGACCGGCACAAGCACCTCAAGAGTTACGCGGGCATCCAGACCGACGCGCAGGCCATCCTCGACATGTCCAGTCCCGGCGCCGGTTTCTATCGTCCGAGCAACACGCTGGCCTTTCGGCCGCTCCTGGCCGTCCGAACCAAGCTCGTAGCGACGGAGGGTGGCCGGACCATCTACCAGGGCTACCTGCAGTTCAACCTGCAGCATGAGCCGGACGCGCCGGGCTATCACCAGTACAAGGTCGAGGGGATCGAGGAACTCGAGGCCGACCCGGCGCATGCCAAGGCGAGTCTGCTGGCGATGGCGCCGCTGCTGGCGGCGGAAGTGGCGAAGACGGTGAACGAGAAGAACCGTCCCTTCGACCCGGCGAAGGCGTCGCGCGAAGCCTCGAGCGATCCAGACGCGACGCGCAGCGACGACCGCTCCGCGAACTGATGCGGGGCTAGTGGCAGCGTCTCACGCCGACCCCACGCCGCCTTCCTCCTTGCGCTTCGCCACATAGGTGTCGAGTTCCTCCAGCACCGCCGCGTCGAGCGGCGGGGGCTGGTAGTCGGCCAGGAGCTGCTTCCAGATCCGGTTGGCGTGGGACGCGGCGTCGGGCGCGCCGGCTTCGCGCCAGGTCTCGAAGTTGCGCCAGTCCGAGACCAGGGGCTGGTAGAAGGCGGTCTCGTAGCGCTGCAACGTGTGCGCCGCGCCGAAGAAATGCCCGCCGGGCCCGACCTCGCGCATCGCGTCGATGCCCAGCGTGTCCTCGTTGACCGCGATCGGCTGCAGGAACTCGCTCAGGCTCTGCAGCAGTTCGGCGTCCAGCACCATCTTCTCGAACGAGGCGACCAGCCCGCCCTCCATCCAGCCGGCGGCGTGCAGCATCAGATTGGCGCCGCCCAGCGCGGCCGACCACAGCGAGGTCTGCGACTCGTAGGCGGCCTGGGCGTCGACCGCGTTGGCGGCGTTCGCGTTGGACGAGCGGTAGGGCAGGTTGTAGCGCCGCGCGAGCTGGCCGCCGGCCATGGCGGCGCGGGCGTATTCCGGCGTGCCGAAGGCCGGCGCGCCAGTCTTCATGTCGACGTTCGAGGTGAAACCGCCATAGACGACCGGCAGGCCGGGCCGCGCGAGCTGGCAGAAGGCGATGCCGGCCAGCGCCTCGGCGTTCTGCTGCGCCAGCGCGCCGGCGATCGTCGCAGGGCTCATCGCGCCGGCGAGCGTGAAGGGCGTCACCGAGACCGGCTGGTTGAAGCGCGCCATTTCGAGCACGCCCTGGAGCATCGGCCCGTCGACCCGGAGCGGCGAGTTGATGTTGATGTTGGTGAAGAGCGAGGGCTCGCGCTGAAGCTGCTCCTCAGAAGCACCGCGCGCGATGCGCGCCATCTCGATCGCGTCGCGGATGCGCCCGCCGCCCAGCGCGTAGGGGCGGAATACCTTGTCGCTGAGCGTGATGAAGGCGCGGATGCAGTCGAGATGCCGGGTCGGGGCGGGCAGGTCGATCGGCTCGACCGGGTAGCCGCCGAAGCAGTGGACGGTGTTCAGCGCCTGGCCGAGCTTCACCAGGTTTTCGAAATCCTGCCAGTTGCCGGGCCGGCGGCCGCCGTCCAGGTCGCTGGCATTGGGCGCGCTGGCGACGCAGGCGAAGACCAGGTGCCCGTCGCCGATAACGACGTCTCGGGCCGGGTTTCTGGCGTGCAACGTGAAGGACGGCGGGGCCTTGGCCACCAGGTCCAGCACCAGGGCGCGGTCCAGCCGCACCCGGACGCCGTCCGCGGCGACCGTCGCCCCGGCTTGGCGCCACATCGCCACCGCCTCGGGCAGCAGGAACTCGATGCCCAGCTCCTCAAGGATCCGCAGCGAGGCCTCGTGCAGCGCCTCGACCTGGTCGGCGCTCACGACCTGCATGGGCGCATAGGGGTTATGCAGGCGGCGCCAGGGAAGCTGGATCAGGCCCGCGGCGCGGCGGGCGCGGCGGCTGCTCCCGTCGCGGGCGGTATCGCGAGCCATGGCGTTCCTCCTCCCCCGGTAACCTTATCAAGCCATTGATCTACAACGCTGCTGTCGTCGGGGCGACGTTTTGTTGCTCGTGCCTTGTATTGAAGCGACCAAGCTTGGACCGGACGGGGCCGTGGAGAAAGGAACATGCGCGATTAACGCTTCTTGCGAGTTAAACGCAATAAATTCAACGCAATCACCGGCAGTACAGGAAAGTTTCTTAACCCTATGCGGCATAGGAGTAAGTGACCGGACCATCGGCGGGCTTGCGCAGCAGCGCGGGCGGCCGGGCCGGCGCATGTGGAGGACGCATCATGGATTCCGTTTCCACCCATTCCACGGCCTCGGTCCAGACGAGCACGGCCGAGCGCCTCGAATTCCTGAAGATCGACCAGACGACGCGCGCGGCGCTGGTCGAATTCCGGCCGGTGCTCGAGCAGCACGTTCAGGGGATCCTGGGCAAGTTCTACGACCATATCCGCCGCTACCCCGACCTGGTGAAGATGTTCGGCGGCGACGCCAACATCGACCGGGCCCGCGGCGCCCAGGCGACGCACTGGATGGGCATCTTCGAAGGCCGATTCGATCAGGCTTACGCCGAGCGCGTGCGCCGCATCGGCAAGACCCACGAGCGCATCGGCCTCGAGCCGCGCTGGTATATCGGCGGCTATGCGCTGGCGATGAGCGAACTGATGGACGTCGCGGTGAAGCACTACGAGGGCAAGCCCGATCAGCTCGTCCAGGCGCTGCAGGCGATGGTCAAGGCGCTGTTCCTCGACATGGACTTCGCCATCTCGATCTACATCGAAGAAGGCAAGATCAATTTCACCAAGCAGCTCAACAGCCTTGCCGACGGGTTCGAGGCCAGCGTCAAGGGCGTGGTCAAGACCGTGTCGGCCTCGGCCGGCGAGATGAAGGGCTCGGCCCAGCAGATGGCGACGATCGCCGAGGATGCGTCCAAGCGTGCGACGGCGGTGGCGGCGGCCTCGGAAGAGGCCTCGACCAACGTGCAGACCGTGGCGGCTGCGGCCGAGGAGCTGTCGAGCTCGATCACCGAGATCAGCCGGCAGGTGGCGCAGTCCACCTCGATCTCGGGCCAGGCGGTGCAGGAAGCCGAGCGCGCCAACGCGCAGGTCCGCACCCTGGCCGAGACCGCGGCCAAGATTGGCGACGTGGTGAAGCTCATCAACGCGATCGCCGGCCAGACCAACCTGCTGGCGCTCAACGCGACCATCGAGGCGGCGCGCGCGGGCGAGGCCGGCAAGGGGTTCGCCGTCGTGGCAAGCGAGGTGAAGAGCCTGGCCAACCAGACCGCCAAGGCGACCGGCGACATCGCCGCCCAGGTCAACGCGATCCAGGAGGCGACCAAGATCGCGGTCGAGGCGATCCGGTCGATCGGCGGCACGATCGGCAAGATCAACGAGATCTCGACCACCATCGCGGCCGCGGTGGAGGAGCAGAATGCCGCCACCGGCGAGATCGCCCGCAACGTGCAGCAGGCTTCCGCGGGCACCTCCGAGGTCAGCTCGAACATCGCCGGCGTCACCCAGGCGGCGCACGATACGGGCAAGGCCGCCGCCGGCGTGCTGCATGCCTCCGAATCGCTGGGTGAGCAATCCTCCACCCTGGCCAAGGAGGTCGACTCCTTCCTGGACAAGGTGCGGGCGGCCTAGGAATCCAGCCAGGCCAGCCAACGGGTGCGCGAAACCGGCGGTCCCAGTTGGCCGCCGGTTTCCGATCCGCTTTGGTTCATGAACCGCGGGACGATCGCCGCTATCGTGCCTGCCATGCGGCGCGGCGGCTTCGAAGTTCTCGGCAATCTCTGCCTGGCGTTCACCGCCCTGGCGTTGGTCGCCTTCGCCTTCCAGTAGCCCGTTCTGGGCCAATAGCCCCGTTCTAGGCCGGAACCCCGCGCTCCTGCTTCGGCGAGCGGCCGTAGCCTTGCCGGTAGCATTTCGAGAAATGCGACGCGGACACGAATCCGCAGGCCAGCGCCACGTCGATGATCGACAGGGTGGACTGCAGCAGCAGCAGCCGCGCGCGTTGCAGCCGCAGCTCCAGGTAGTGCTTTGCCGGCGCCTTGCGCAGGTACCTTCGGAACAGGCGCTCCAGCTGCCGGCGCGACAGGCCGATGCGCCGGGCGAGGTCGTCCTGGCCCAGCGGCTGCTCGAGGTTCGCCTCCATGAGGCCGATCGCCGCCACCAGCTTCGGGTGGTTGACCTTGAGCCTGGCCGAAACCGGCATGCGCTGGGCGTCGTTCTCGTCCCTGATCCGCTCCAGGATGCACTGCTCGCTGACCGCGGTCGCCAGCGCCGCGCCATGGCGCTGTCGGATCAGGTGCAGCATCAGGTCCAGCGCCGCGGTGCCGCCGCAGCAGGTGAAACGGTTGCGATCGATCTCGAACAGGTCGGTCGAAACCTCGACCTCCGGGAAGGCCTCGGTGAAGCTGTCCAGGTTCTCCCAGTGGATGGTGCAGCGATGGCCGTCGAGCAGCCCGGCACGGGCCAGCACGTGGCTCGCGGTGCACAGCGCGCCCAACGCCACGCCCTGGCGGTCGAATCGGCGGAGCGCTGCAAAGACTGCCTTGTCGGCGAAGTGCTGCACATCGAGGCCGCCGCACACCACCAGCGCATCGAGCCTGCCGGCTTCGCCCGCGCCAAGACTTTTGCCGGCTTCGCCGGCCTGGGCGAGCGCGGCGTCCGGCATGAGCAGGATCTCGTTGGATGCCCGGACCGGCTTGCCGTCGGTCGAATAAAGCGCCCAGCGGTAGAGCGTCTTGCCGCTCATGCGATTGGCCAGCCGCAGCGCCTCGACCGCCGAAGTGAAGGCGATCATCGAGAACTTGGGCACCAGGAAGAAGCCGAAGAACTCGGGCGCTGGCGCAGAGGCGGGGGCTGGAGCGGCAGGCGACATGTTGATGTGCATCCTAATCCATGTCGCAAACAGGATAGAACCAGAATCCCCCGAACGGCGGCAGTTAAGCGGGCGTTAAGGTCGCAGGCCTAGCCTGCGGGCAAGGCTGTGTCCTCAGATCGCGCGGGTGGCCCGATGAGCATTCAGGAGACATTTTCGACAATCCCGCAGGGTCCTGCGGTCGCCCGGCCGGACGCCGGCAGCCGCTACCTGTTCGGGCCGGTGGTCGATTTCCTGTGCCTCGGTGGCCTCACCTTCGCGGTGCTGCCCTTCGTGCTGCTTCTCCCGCTCGAGGTGAAGCCCACGGTGGCGCTGGTCATGGCGCTGCTGGCCAACCTGGTCAACCACCCGCATTTCGCGCATTCCTACCAGATCTTTTATCGCGGCTTCGGGGCGAAGCTCGCCGGACGCGGCTACGACCGCGAGCTCAGCGCCCGCTACACGTTCGCCGGCCTGGTGGCGCCCGCCGGCCTGATCGCCTTCCTGGCCTATGCCGTCGGCAGCGACGACATCGTGCTGCTCGGCCGCGCCGCGAACGTGATGGCCCTGCTGGTCGGCTGGCACTACGTCAAGCAGGGCTACGGCATGCTGATGGTGGATTCGGTCCTGAAGCGGCAGTTCTTCGATCGCACCGCCAAGGGCGTGCTGCTGGCCAACGCCTATGCTACGTGGGTCCTGGCCTGGGTGTCGTTCAACATCGCCGGCAGCCAGTTGTCGGCCTGGGGCGTGCACTACTACGCCTTTTCGGTGCCGCCGATCCTGCAGACCCTCGGCATCGGCATCTGCCTCGCGACGGGCACGGCGACGGTCTGGGTTCTGTGGCAGCACTGGGCCAGCCATGGTCGCCGCCTGCCCTGGAACGGGGTGATGGCCTATGTCGTCAGCCTGTATCCCTGGTTGATGTTCATCCACTACAACCCGATGTGGATCCTGGTCATTCCAGCTCTGCATTCGCTGCAATACCTGCTGGTGGTGTGGCGGTTCGAACTGAACCGTACGCGGAGCCTCGACGATGCGCAGGCGCCGCCGCGCTCGCCGGTGCTACGGCTGATCCTCAAGAAGAAGTTTCGCGCGCGCCTGCTGGGCTTCGCCGTCCTGGGGCTTCTGCTCGGATTTCTTGGGTTCTGGGGCCTGCCCCTGGCGCTCAACGGGCTGATCGCGATGGACAGCGCCCTTCCCGAAGCCAAGGTGGCGCTGTTCAGTTTCTGGATGTTCATCAACATCCACCACTATCTCATGGACAACGTGATCTGGCGCCGCCAGAACCCGGAGGCGCGCCGCTTCCTGTTCGGCGACACGCGGCCGGCAACGCCCAAGGCGGCGTAGCGTCGCTACCGCCCCAGCGCCATCGTCTGGGGCAGCCACAGCGCGATGGCGGGGAAGGCGATGACGATCGCCATGCCGACGAACATCAGCACGATGTAGGGGATCGCCGCCCGGTCGATCTCGTAGAGCGGCACCTTGGCGATGGTCTTGATGACCAGCAGGTTCATGCCCACGGGCGGCGAGATCAGCGCCAGCTCCAGGTTGATCGTCAGCAGCACGCCGTACCACACCTTGTCGATGCCGAGATGCGCCAGCACCGGCAGGACGACCGGCGTGGTGATCAGGATGATCGAGATCGACTCCAGGATCAGGCCCAGGATGAAGATCACGACCATCATCGCGACGATGAACTCGAGCTTGCCGAGGTCGTAGGCGATGACGAGCTGGACGAGCTGGTCGGGGATCCTGAGCTTGGTCAGCATGTAGCCGAAGAGCCCGGCGCCGACGATGACCATGAACAGCATCGCGGTGGTGCGCGCGGTCTCCTGCGACGCCTCCCACAGGTCGCGCCAGCCGAAATTGCGGTAGACGCCGATGGCCACGATCGCGGCCCACAGCGCCCCGATTGCCGCGGCCTCGGTGGTGGTGACGATGCCGAAATAAATCCCGCCTAGCACGACTGGCGGCAGCGTCATGGCCCAGAACGAGCGCTTCAGCGCCGCGCCCATCTCGGGCAGCGACGCGCGCTTCGGCCTGAGGTGGCGCGTGTTTGTCCGCTTCTCGCGCCGCCACTCGGTCCACATGCACCAGAAGGCGAAGATCGCGGCCAGCAGCAGGCCTGGCAGGACGCCAGCCATGAACAGCGCGCCGATCGACGCGTCGGCGACCACACCGTAGAGGATCATTGGGCTCGACGGCGGGATCAGGATGCCGAGCGTGCCGCCGGCCGCCACGACGCCGTAGACTCCGCGCGGCTCGTAGCCGAGCTTCAGCATCTGCGGAATCGCCACGGCGCCGACGGTCAGCGCGGTCGCAACCGAGGAGCCGGAGACGGCGGCGAAGATCGTGCACGCCGCGACCGTCGCCACTCCCAGCCCGCCGGGCAGGTGGCGCAGGTAGGTGTGCGCAGCGCCGTAAAGGTCGTCGACCACGCGCCCGCGCACCATGAACTGCGCCATCAGCATGAACAGCGGGATCGCGACAAGCAGGCTGACATTGATGTGGGCGAAGACGAACTCGCCCAGCGTGCCGAGATTGCCGTCCTCCCACCACAGGATGGCGCCAGCGAACACCATCATCCCGGCAAACATCGGCATGCCGAGGTAGAGGAAGCCGATCAACAGCGTCAGCAGGACAAGGAAAATCATTCGATGACCGGTCTCATTCGATTCCGGCCTTTGGCACGGACTCCCCGGCCGGGGCGTCATAGTGATCCGGCGTCCGCCCGGTCGCGACGATGATCAGTTGCGCGACCGATACGACCAGAAGCAGCCCCGCGCCGAGCGGCACCAGGACCTGGACCGGCCACACAGGCACCCAGCCGATCGTGTTCGAGCGCAGGTCGAGCATGCGCGAGAACTGCACCATCTCGACGCCGTACCAGGTCATGGCCAGCGCGCAGATCGCCACCATCGCCATCCCGAAGGCGAGCAGGCCCGCGCGGCGCCGCCCGTGTGACTTTTCCAGCAGCAGGTCGACGCCGATATTCTCGTTGCGCCGCTGGCAGTCGGCGATTGCCAGCATGACGATGCCCACGACCAGCCAGCCGCTGACCTCGTCGCTCCAGACCAGGGGCCGGTTGAAGAAGTAGCGTGCCGCGACGCCCCAGCACACGACCGCGAAACAGGCCAGCACCGCCACGGCGGCGATCGCCGTGGCACAGGTGCTGGCCCAGCGCGCCGCGGCCGTCGCGCTGGCGGCGATACGGTCGCGTGTCATAACGCCGCGTCGACGGGGCGGTGCGCCCGCCGCGCTCAGAGCTTCTTCAGCAGGTCGATGATCTTCGGGCCGTCCTCGGGCGCCGACTTCACGAAGGCGTCGATCACCGGCTTCTGCATGGCGTCGGTCCAGGCCTTCTGCTCGGCCGCGGTCTGCTGATGGATCGTCATGCCCTTCTCGCGCAGCTGGCCGCTAGCGTCGGCGGCGGTCTTCTCGGTGAGCGGGATGATGAAGGCCTCGGTCTTGGTGCCGGTCTCCAGCACTGCCTTCTGCTGCGCCGCCGGTAGCTTCGCGAACCAGGCCGGGTTGGCGTAGAGGTGGAAGTAGACTGAGAAGTACGGCGCGACGGTGCCGAACTTCTGCACTTCGTAGAAGCGGCGGCTGACCGCGGCCGACAGGTCGGTCAGGCCCGCGTCGATCAGGCCGGACTGCAGCGCGTTGTAGACCTCGTTGCCCGAGATCGGCGTCGGCGCGGCGCCGACGGCGCCGAGGCCCGCGTCGGCGATGGCGTTCAGCCCGCGGATCTTCACGCCCTTGAAGTCGTCCAGCGCGACCAGCGGCTTCTTGCCCGAGGTGAAGATCGACTGGCGGGTGATGTAGAACCAGCCGATGTTCTTCACGCCCTTCGACATCAGCTTGGCTTCGAGGAGCTGGGCCGCCGGCGAGCCCGGGAACTTCTTGATCTTCTCCAGGTCGGTGAAGAGATAGGGAATCGTGGTGACGTTCATCTCGGGGATGGTGTTGCCCCACTGGAAGTTCACCGCGATGGCCGCCTCGATCGCACCGCGCGCGACCTGGGGGTGGTTCTCGCCGGCCTTGGCGAGCTGCTCGGCCGGGAAAAGCTCGACCTGGATGCCGCCGTTGGTCGCCTTCTCGAGCTCGGCCTTGTAGAACTCCATCGCCTTGTGCAGGTGATGGGCGGTCGGCACCTGGTAGGAGATGCGCATCTTGGTCTGGGCCAGCGCCGGCGTCGCCGCCAGCAGGCCGACGGCGATCGCGGCGAGCGCGAGACTACGGAATTTCGTCATGGTCATTTCCTCCGCTTGGCGCCGGGCTTTCCCCGGCCAGGTTTGCCCCTGCGTTCCGCGCGCGCCATCAGGTCGTGCGCGAAATCCATCTTGTCCGCCTCGGTCCGGCGCAGCGTGTCGAGACCGACCAGCGCGTTGAACTCGTCGAAGCGCAGCATGCGCTTGCGGTAGGCGGCGGTCGTGCCGTCGCGCTTCAAGGTCGCCATCAGCTCGCCGACCGCGCGCGCCACGGCATAGGTGGCGGCGACCGGGTAGGCGACGACGGCGTAGCCGACCTTCTGCAGTTCCTTCGTGGTGAGGTAGGGAGTCAGCCCGGCCTCGATGTTGTTGGCCATCAGCGGCGCGTCGATCTCGGTGCAGATCCGCTTGATCTCGGCCATGCTGCGCGGCGACTCGACGAAGATCAGGTCGGCGCCGGCCTCGCGGTAGCGCTGGGCGCGCTCGATCGCGTCGTCCAGCCCGTTGACGGTGAGCGCGTCGGTACGCGCCATGATCATCATGTCGCCGTCGACCCGGGCGTCGAGCGCGGCCTTCACCTTGGCGACCATCTCCTCGGTCGGGATCACGGCCTTGCCGGCCATGTGGCCGCAGCGCTTGGGCGCCACCTGGTCCTCGATGAACAGCCCGGCGACGCCGGCGCGTTCATAAGCGCGGATGGTGCGGGCGACGTTGGTGACGTTGCCGTAGCCGGTGTCGGCGTCGGCGAAGAGGGGCAGGGCGGTCGCGTCGCAGAGCCGGGCATAGAAATCCGCCATCTCGGACATGGTGAGCTGCCCGGTATCGGGCTGGCCCAGGAGGCCCGCCGTGGCGCTGTAGCCGCCCGCGGTCAGGGCCTGGAACCCGGCGGCCTCGATCAGCCGAGCGCAGAGCGCGTCATGCGCCCCCGGCATCATCAGGATTTCCTTGGCCTCGACCAGCCGGCGGAATCGCGTCGTGCGACGCATCGGCGTTTGCTCCCCAGGACTACGGAGGCGGCACAATGCCGCGCCGGAGGCGGGGGTGCAACCCCGCGCCAATCTCTGCGGCATCGGGCTGGGCGCTGCCGGTGCGACGTCCTAGGCGGCCAAGCCGGCCAGGGCCGCGGTGCCGACCGGCGCAACGGCCTGCCAGGGAACGACAAAAACGTTGCTCGATAGGCCGTTGCACACGCGATCGATCTGCGCGCGCTCGCCGGCGAGCCGTTGCCGCAGGACAGGATCCGTCGTACCGGTGGCGGCTAGGCTGCGGTTGATGACCCAGGCATAGGGCTCGATTCTTGCGCGCCTCAGATCATCCTGCAGCGCCGCCGCTTCGGAAACCGGCGTGGTTTCCGGCAGGGTGACCAGGATGACATGCGTGTATCCGGGATCCTGGAGCCGCATAAGCGGAGTCACCACTCTTCCCGCGCCTGGCTGCGGGGAAAGATCCCGCGTCATCTGCCGATGGTACGCGCCGGTTGCGTCCATCAGCAGCAGCGTGTGGCCGGTCGGCGCGGTATCCAGCACGACGAAAGCGCTGCGGGCTTCCGCCACGATCCGGGAGAAGGCGTGAAAGACCGCTACTTCCTCGGTGCAAGGCGAGCGCAGATCCTCGCGCAGCAACGCCCGCCCTTCTTCATCCAAGTCGTGGCCTCGCGTCGTCATGATCTTTTCGACATAGCGCTCGGTCTCGGCTTTCGGGTCGATACGATCGACACGCAGGCCCGGCAACTCGCCTGCCAGCGTCATGCTTAGATGGGCGGCAGGATCGGTCGTGCTCAGATGGACTTGGTGGCCGCGCCGGACCAGGCCTGACGCTATAGCGGCGGCGATCGTCGTCTTTCCGACCCCGCCCTTGCCCATCACCATGACCAGTCCGCGACCGCGCGCCGACAGGTCGTCGATGAGGCGATCCAGTCGGGGTAGGCCTAACGCCTGCGGCGGCGACGCGGCGGGTAGAGGTGCGTCGAAATTCGCTTGGCCGAATAGTGCGCGCAAGGCATCCAGGCCCACCATGTCGAACGAACGAAGCGGAACCGCGTCACGAGGCAAAGGCCTCAGCAGGTCCGGCATGTCCCGGAGGGCCTGCTGTCCCGCCTGCTCGAGCGCCGCGGCGATCGGGTCATTGGCAGTCGCGGCCTTGAAGACGCCATTGATGATCAGTCGTTGATTGGACAGTCCGAGGGCACGCAGTTCCGTCGAGGTCCGGGCTGCCTCGGCGATCGCCGAGCGGTCGGGTCGCGTGACCAGGACGATCGTCGTCCGGCGCGAGTCGGACAGGGCGGCAAGCGCCGCCCTGAAGCGCTGTTCCTGCATTTGCAGGCCGGAATGCGGTCCCAGGCAGGATGCGCCTCGGTCGTTGTCGGCGAGAAAACCGGTCCAGGCCTTCGGCAGGCTGAGAAGTCGCAACGTATGGCCTGTCGGCGCCGTGTCGAAGATCACGTGATCGTATGCGGGCAGTTCGTCCGCCAGCAGGCCGACGAACTCATCGAAGGCGGCGATTTCGGTCGTGCACGCGCCCGAAAGCTGTTCGCGGACCTCGGCGCGTTCCGTGGCGCTCGCTCCGTCGGGCATCTGACCGATCACCCGGTGGCGATAGGCTTCGGCCGCCTTCTCGGGGTCTATGTTCATGGCGCTGAGGCCGAGCGTGCTCGGTACCGAGGTCGGATGGTCGCCCAGCTTCACGCCAAGCATTTCATCGAGATTCGACGCCGGATCGGTGCTGACGAGCAGGACGGATCTGCCGGCATCGGCCAGCGCCAGGGCAACGGCGCAGGCGATCGATGTCTTCCCGACGCCGCCCTTTCCCGTGAAGAACAGGTAGCGGGGCGGATGGTCAAGGATCCCAAGCGGGTAGGGCGTACTCATATCATTTACGACAGTGACTCGATTGCAAGCGCGATGCCCTGGCCGCCGCCGATGCACAGCGTGACGATGCCGCACTTCGCCCCATCGCGGCGCATCGAATGGATAAGCCGTGTCGTCAGGACCGCGCCGGTGGCACCGATCGGATGGCCATGAGCTATTGCGCCCCCCTCCACATTGACGATGTCCTCGGGAAAGCCCAGTTCGCGATGAACCGCAATGGCGATGGCGGCAAATGCCTCGTTGATCTCCACGCGCTCCACGTCCTTCGTCGTCCAGCCGGCCCGATCAAGGGCTTGGCGCACGGCGGGTACCGGCCCGATGCCGAACATGCCCGGCTCGACCGCCCCGACACCATAGGCGACGAGCCGCGCCGCCGGCTTCAACCTCTGCTTCTCGGCAAAGACGCGCCCCGCGACGATCATCGCCGCTGCGCCCGAGTTCAGTCCGGGTGCGTTGCCGGCCGTGATGCTGCCGTCCTTGCGAAACGCCGGTTTCAGCTTGGCCAGGGATTCCAGCGTCGTGTCCGGGCGGTTGTGCTCGTCACGCGCGAAGGACTCCGGCCCCTTGCGGCCCTTGATCTCCACGGCGGCGATCTCGGCATCGAACTTGCCGGCCGCCTGTGCCTTCGAGAATCGCTGCTGCGACCGCTCGGCCCAGCGATCCTGATCCGCCCGCGAGATCTGGTACTTGGACACCAGATCTTCGGTGTGCCAACCGGAGTGCTGACCGGAGAACGCGTCGTTCAGCCCATCGCGAAGCATGCTGTCGAAAATCTGTCCATCGCCCATGCGATAGCCCCAACGGCCGCCGGCCATCAGGTAGGGGGCTGCGTCCATGTTCTCCAGACCGCCCGCGATGGCCGCATCGGCGTGCCCGAGCCAGATTTCCTGCGCCGCGGAGGCGATCGCCTGGGCGCCGGAGCCGCATACCCGGTTGACCGTCATCGCCGGAACCGCCACCGGCACGCCGCCTTGAACGGCGGCTTGGCGGGCCGGGTTCATCTTGTTGCCGGCCTGCACGACATTGCCCATGACTACGGCGCCAAGCGCCGCCGGGTCGATGCCTGACCGCTTGAGCGTCTCGCGGATCGCGACGGCACCCAGGTCGGTGGCCGGCGTGGTTTTCAGCGCGCCGCCATACGTGCCGATGGCGGTTCGTACCGGACTGCACAGCACGACGTCTGGATTGGCCATTGTCGCTAACTCCTTGCGAAAGTTTAGCGCATATCAATCCCGGACCGGGGGCGGCGCATTGATCTCCATCAATTGCGGGTGTCCACATGCGTCAACGCGAAAGAGCTGCCCGATGCCGGCTAGGGCTGGTGCGGCGACCGCCAAAGCCTGGGCCAGGCGACGGCGCAGGCGATCAGCAGCGCGATCCCGGTCGCCTGGAACGCCGCGACCGCGTAGGGCGCGCCGAGGATGGCGGCGGCCGGGCCCATGGCCAGCACGCCGCCTTGTCCGAGACCGATGAAAGTCGATAGCACCCCCATTGTCCTCGATCGACGCTCGGGCGGGGCGTTGACCAGGATCAGCGTCGACTGCGTGGTGGCGAAGATGCCCGAGCCGACGCCGGCAAAGGCCAGCGCCGCCAGCGCCAGCGGGTACCAGCCGGCCAGCCCGAAAACGAGCGCGCCGGCCATGGTGGCGAAGGATCCGGCGAGGAAGGCGGGCCCGAACCAGCGCTGGCGGGTCAGGTTGGCGACCAGCAGGGCGCCGATCAGCGCCCCGATGCTCTCGGCGGTCGACAGCAGGCCCACCAGCACGGGCGGCGCCCCCAGCGTGTCCTTGCCGATCACCGGGATCATGCTGGAATAGCTGAAGCAGAAGAAGTTCATGCTGATGGTCGCGACCAGGGCGCCGCGCATCAGCCGGTCCTGCAGCGCGATGCGGATGTCCTCGAGCACGGTCGAGAACAGGCGCAGGCCGCGGGTCGCCGACGGCTCGTCCCGGCCTTCGAGCTTGAGCGCCAGGATCGTCGCGATCGCGAAGCAGAGCGCGAAGGCGGCATAGGACGCGCCGACGCCGTAGCCGGCATAGATTGCGCTGGCGCCGACGGGGCCGACCAGGCGCACGGCCGAGATCGTCGCCCAGTCGAGCCCGATGGCGGCCGAGGTGCGCCCCGGCCCGGCGATCTCGCCGAGCAGCGTGCGGCGCACGGAATTCTCGGTCGACCAGTAGACGCCGTTCAGGAAGGCG
>JAEULC010000103.1 GCA_016792605.1 Rhodospirillales bacterium | reverse complement strand
CTCGGCCATGCCGATCATCACCTCGGGCAACACCGCCGCGCCGACGATGGTGATCGCCCAGAAGGCGGCCGACTCGATCCTGGCCGACGCGAAGCGGCGGTAGCGCTACGTCAGCTTGCGCACATCCTCGATCACCTTGCCGTCGTTGGGCAGGGTGCCGGGGGCGACGAACTCGACCTGGCCGTGGAGCTTGCAGAGCGCCTGGATCGATTCCGCGACGGCCTCGACCGAGGCCGCGCCGCCGTTCTCCACCTCGCAGCGCAGGGTCATGGAGTCGATGTCGTTGACCCGGTCGACCACGAGCCGCGCGCGGCGGATGGCGGGATGGCGCTTCAGCACGGCGGCGACCTGCTCGGGATGGACGAACATGCCCTTGACCTTGGTGGTCTGGTCGGCGCGGCCCATCCAGCCCTTGATGCGCAAATTGGTGCGGCCGCAGGGGCTCGGGCCGGGCAGCACGGCGGAGAGGTCGCCGGTGGCGAAGCGGACCAGCGGGTAGTCCGGGTTGAAGGCGGTGACGACGACCTCGCCGACCTCGCCCGCCGGAACCGGATCGCCGGTGCCGGGGCGCAGGATCTCGAGAATGAGCTGCTCGTCGGCGATCATGCCTTCGCGGGCCGGCGACTCGTAGGCGATGAGGCCGAGGTCGGCGCTGGCGTAGCATTGCAGCGTCGGCACGCCGCGCCCGTCCAACTCGGTGCGCAGGCTGGGCGGCAGGGCCTCGCCCGAGACCAGGGCGCGCTTCAGCGACGAGACGTCGCTGCCCAACTCCTTCGCCTTGTCGAGGATGATCTTCAGGAAGGACGGCGTGCCGGTATAGCCCTGGGGCCGCACCAGGCCGATCGCCTGGACCTGGCTCTCCGTGTTGCCGACGCCGCCCGGCACGACGGCGCAGCCGAGCGCCTGGGCGCCGAGGTCGAGCATCGAGCCGGCCGGCGTCAGGTGGTAGGAGAAGCAGTTGTGGATGATGTCGCCGCGCCGGAACCCGGCGGCGAACAGCGCGCGGGCCAGGCGCCAGTAGTCGGCGCGGCGGCCCTCGGGATCGAGGATCGGCCCGGGCGACAGGAAGATGCGCGCGAGGTCGCCGGGCGCCGTCGCATTCAGCCCCGCGAAGGGCGGCTCGTCCTTCTGCGCCTGGATCAGCGCCGACTTGCGCGTGACCGGCAGCGCCGCCAGCGCGGCGCGGCTCGTGACCGCGGCAGGATCGACGTCCTTCAGGATGCGGCCGAAGCCGGCCGTCGCCTTGGCGCGGCGCAGCAGATCGGGCAGGGCCTTCGTCTGCTCGGCCTCGCGCTGGTCGGGGCTGCGCGTCTCCAGCGCGTCGTAGAATTCGGCCATCGCGCCTAGGCCAGCCAGCGCTTGCGGCGGCGATAGTGCTTCACGTCGCGGAAGCTCCGGCGCCCGCCGGCACCCATGCCGAGGTAGAACTCCTTCACGTCCTCGTTCTCGCGCAGCGCCGAGGCCTTGCCGTCCAGCACCACGCGGCCGCTTTCCAGGATGTAGCCGTACGTTGCAAAACGAAGGGCGATGTTGGTGTTCTGCTCGGCGAGCAGAAAGCTGACGCCCTCCTGCTTGTTGAGCCGCGCCACGATCTCGAAGATCTCCTCGACAAGCTGCGGCGCCAGGCCCATCGACGGCTCGTCGAGCAGGATCATGCGCGGCCTGGACATCAGCGCGCGGCCGATCGCCGTCATCTGCTGCTCGCCGCCCGAGGTGTAGCCGGCCTGACTCTGCCGGCGTTCCTTCAGCCGCGGAAAATAGGTGTAGACGAGGTCGAGGTCGCGGCGGATCTCGGCCTGGCCCTCGCTGCGCGTGAAGGCGCCGGTCAGGAGGTTCTCCTCGACCGTCAGGTGGCCGAAGCAGTGCCGGCCTTCCATCACCTGGATTACGCCGCGCCGCACCAGGTCGTTCGGCGTCAGCCCGTCGACGCGCTCGCCGCGATACTCGACCGAGCCCTTGGTCACCTCGCCGCGCTCGGCGCGCAAGAGGTTCGAGATCGCCTTCAGCGTGGTCGACTTGCCCGCGCCGTTGGCGCCGAGCAGCGCCACGATGCCGCCCTCCTGGACCTGCAGCGACACGCCCTTCAAGACCAGGATGACGTGGTTGTAGATCACCTCGATGTTGTTGACCGCGAGGAGCGGCTTGGCGACCCCAGGGGCCGTTTCCGGAGCGACGTTCGCCACCATCCTGCCTCTCCTCGAAACGCGACCGCGCCCCGACCCGCGAGGATCGAGGCGCGGCGCTCTTCTACGCTAGTTGCTCGCGACCTTGGTGCAGTCGCGCGCCTCGATCTTCTTCTCGGTCGCGTAGGCCTTGGCCGCCGCTTCCATCTTCGGCCGCAGATACTTGGTGTCGGCCTCGATCCACTCGGTGGTGTAGACCCACTGCTTGCCGTCCCACTGCTGGATACGGGCCTTGCGCGAGCCCTCGTGGTCCGCGCAGGAGACCTTGATCGGGCCGATCAGCCCGTCGAAGCCCAGCTCCTTCAGCCGCGCCGCAGTGAGGTTCAGGTTCTCGAAGCCCCAGCGCACCTGATCGCCGTTGAGCGGCTTCTTGCCGAACTTCTCCTGCGCCGTGCGGATCGCCTCGGTGACCAGGAGCCCGTCGATCAGGCCGCGGTTGTAGAGCACCTGGCCCACTTCCTCGCGCTTGGCCACGCCCTTGCCCTTGTCGTAGAGATGCTTGAACACGTCCTTGTGCACCTCGTAGACCGAGCCGGCGGGATGCAGCGCGAGCGCGTTGTAGCCCTTGGCGCCGTCGCCGGCCGGCAGCACGTCGGGCTCGGCGCCCGACCACCACACGCCGTACATCTTCTCGCGCGGGTAGTTGACGGCGGCGGCCTCCTTGATCGAGGTCGAGTTCATCACGCCCCAGCCCCACAGGAAGACATAGTCGGGGCGGCCTTGGCGGATCTGCAGCCAGGCGGCCTTCTGCTCGACGCCGGGATGGGTGACCGGGATCGCCTCGAAGGTGTAGCCGTGCTTCTTGGCGTGGTCCTGCAGGACCGGGATCGGCTCTTTGCCGTAGGGCGAGTCGTGGTAGACCAGCGCGATCTTCTTGCCCTTCAGCGAGCCCTTCTTGGCGACGTGCTGGACCAGGATGTCCGCCGCCGACCAGTAGGTCCCGAGCAGCGGGAAGTTCCAGGCAAAGACGCTGCCGTCGGCCGACTCCGACCGGCCATAGCCCATCGTCAGGAGCGGAAGCTTGTCACCCGGCGCCTTCTCGGTCAGCGCGAAGGTGATGCCGGTGGAGAGCGGCGAGAAGGCCGCGGCGCCCGAGGGGCCCTTGCCCTTCAGGCGCTCGTAGCATTCGACGCCGCGGTCGGTCGCGTAGCCGGTCTCGCATTCCTCGACCACCAGCTTGACGCCGTTGATGCCGCCGTCGCGCGCATTCAGCATTTCCATGTAATCGGCGCGGCCGTTGGCGAAGGGAATGCCGTTCGGCGCGTAGGCGCCGGTACGGTAGACCAGCGAGGGCATGAACTGCTCGTTCTGCGCCTGCGCCGGGGCGACGGGAATGGCGAGCGGAGCCGCCAGCAGCGCAGCGGCAAAGGCCGCCTTGGTACGGAATTGCATCGTGTTTCCTCCAGTGTTCAGGACGTTGTCCGTGTTGACCGGTCGTCCGCCGGCCTTGCCGAAAAACCTATCACGCCTTCCCTCAATGCGGAAACGGCCAAAGCCGCAGTTTCTGCTTCCCGACCGACCACAGCCGCGCCAGACCGTGCGGCTCGACGATCAGGAAGAAGACGATCAGCGCGCCGAAGATCATGAACTCGAGATGCGCCGCGGTCGCGGTCGAGATCGGCACGCCGAGCGCGGCCGGGATCTGGTTCAGCGCGATCGGAACCATGGTGATGAAGGCCGCGCCCAGGAAGCAGCCGAGAATCGAGCCCAGCCCGCCGATGATGATCATGAACAGCAGGTTGAAGCTGCGGTTGATGTCGAAGGCCAAGGGTTCCCACGATCCCAGGTGCAGGAAGGCCCACAGCGCGCCCGAGATGCCGATGAAGAAGGACGACACTGCGAAGGCCGACAGCTTGGCGTGCATCGGCCTTATGCCGATGATCTCGGCGGCGATGTCCATGTCGCGGATCGCCATCCAGCTTCGCCCGATGCGCCCGCGCACCAGGTTCTTGGCCACGACCGCCGCCAGCGTCACCAGGAACAGCGCCAGCAGGTAGCGCTCGGCCGGCGACACGAAGGAGAAGCCGAAGATCTTCATCGCCGGCGCGGTGACCGAGCCGGACGGCGTGTAGTTGGTGAACCAGGCGACGCGGCTGAACAGCCAGTCGAGGAAGAACTGCGCCGCCAGCGTGGCGACGGCCAGGTAGAAGCCCTTGATGCGCAGGCTGGGGATGCCGAACAGCACGCCGACCAGCGCCGTGATCCCGCCCGCCAGCACGAACACGACCAGCAGGTTCAGTTCGGGCACGCGCAGCGCCAAGTTGTAGGCGGCATAGGCGCCGACCGCCATGAAGCCGCCGGTGCCCAGCGAGATCTGGCCGCAATAGCCGACCAGGATGTTGAGCCCGATCGCCGCCATGGACAGGATCAGGAACGGGATCAGGATCGCGACCAGCAGGTACTCGGTCGCGAACAGCGGCACGGCCACAAAGGCGGCCAGCACGATCAGCGCCATGCCGACGCGGTCCTGCAGGATCGGGAACACCGCCTGGTCGGCGCGGTACGACGTCTTGAACTGGCCTGCCTCGCGGTAAATCACTTAGGTCAGATCCTTTCGATGATCCGCTCGCCGTAGAGGCCCTGCGGACGGACCAGCAGCACGGCCAGGGCCAGCATGTAGGCGAACCAGTTCTCGATGCCGCCGCCGATGGTCGGCCCCAGATAGACCTCGGCCAGCTTCTCGCCCATGCCGATGATGAGCCCGCCGATGATCGCGCCCGGCACGGAGGTGAGGCCGCCGAGGATCAAGACCGGCAGGGCCTTCAGGGCGACCAGCGCGATCGAGAACTGCACGCCCAGCTTCGAGCCCCAGATGATGCCGGCGACCAGCGCCACCATGCCGGCGACGGTCCAGACGATGATCCAGATCTGGTTGAGCGGGATGCCGACGGACTGCGCCGCCTGGTGGTCGTCGGCCACCGCGCGCAAGGCGCGCCCTATCCGCGTGCGCTGGAAGAACACGGCCAGCGCCGCGACCAGCACGCCCGCCATGACCGCCGCGACGATGTCGAGCTGGTTGACCAGGATGCCGCCCTCGAACACCTGCTCGAGCAGGAATACCGGGTCCTTCGGCAGGCCGAGGTCGAGCGTGTAGACGTCGCTGCCCCAGATCGTCTGGGCGAAGCCGTCGATGAAGAAGGCGATGCCGATGGTCGACATGAACAGGATGATCGGCTCCTGGTTGACCAGCGGGCGCAGCACGCTGCGCTCGATCGTCATTGCCACCAGCCCCATGATCGCGGCCGCCGCCGGCACGGCGACGAAGGCGGACCAGCCCTTGACCCCGTGCAGCGCCGCCATCGCCCCGCCCAGCGCCGCGAAGGCGAGCAGCGTCGTCCAGCGCGCCTGGCCGGGTAGCGCCTGGGTGGGCCGCGCGCGCTGCCAGCCGAGGATCGCGAGGTATCCCAGCGCCAGGCCGAGGATGATCGCCGCGCCGATATAGTGCCAGGCCGACAGGTCGCCGCTCATCAGCCGCACCAGCGACAGCGCGGCGAACAGCACCATCGCC
>JAEULC010000101.1 GCA_016792605.1 Rhodospirillales bacterium | reverse complement strand
TGTCCGGCGTGTCCAGCAGCGCGCCCTGGGCAGCCGCGGCGGCGCCGGCGAAGTCGCGCGCCTGGAGGCGGGCGACGACCAGGGGCAGCGCGCTCATCGCCACCCGCCCATGGCGATCGCCTGCGCGGCCTCGGTCGCGCTCGCGGTGAAGTCGCCCTCGGCGGTCGGCAGCACGCGCATCGCGCGGAACCACGGGATCGTATCCTGGCCGAGGGTCCAGAAGTCGCGCAGCGCCGAGAGGTACCAGGCCGGCGTCCCGACCGTGCCGGCCAGGGGCACGATCCAGGTGCCGACCGACACCACGAGATCGAGCGCCGAGACCAGCGCCAGCGCCTGCTCCAGGTCGTTGGCGAGGTCGACGTCGTCGAAATGGTGCAGCGGCGCGCCGGCCAGCGTGCGTTCGCGCTCGGCGAGGCCGATCTGCAGGCTGACGCAGCGGATGTTGTCCAGGCGCAGCAGCGGCGCCATCTGCTCGATGCCGGCCTGGAACCGGTCGCGGCGCGCGGAAGCCTGGCTCGAGCGCCAGCACAATCCAACCATGGGGCCGGCGCCGGGCAGGGCGGCGAGGCGATCGATCCAGCGCCGGCGCAGTTCCGGCAGCGGCGCCAGCAGCGGCTGGGCGGTGTCGGGCAGGCCCACGAGGCCGGGCAGGCTGCCGGCGGCGACCCAGAGATCGCCCTGCGGCGCGCGGGCGGCGCCGGCGGGGGCGGGGCGGCCGGCCATTGCCGCCGCGCGGCCGGCGACCGTGTCGATGGCATGCAGCGTCGCGCCGGGCAGGGCGCGCGAAAGGGCGGGGGCGAAGCGCGCGTCGGCCTCGATCACGACCGGGCCGTCGCCGGCGCGGCGGAGCAATTCGGGATAGCAGGTGGCGAAGAACAGCTCGTCGCCGATGCCCTGCTCGCGGCGCACGACGAGGCTGCGGCCGTGGAGCGGCTCTCCGGTCCAGCGCCGCGCGGGGTCGAAGCGGGTCCATAGCGGCTGGGCCAGGCGGCCGTCCCAGTCCTGCCAACCGGCGTCGACCTGGCCGAGCCCCAGCTTCGCCAGGCCGCGGTTGAAGCGCGCGTCGGCCAGCAGGGCGTCGTCGCCGGTAACGAGCGCGATGCGCTCGGCGCGGTCGGCATGGGCGACCGCCTCGCCCAGCCGGTCGAGTTCGCGCAGGATGCAGGCGAGGTTGAGGTTGGCGGCGGCGTGGTCCGGCGCGCGCGCCAGCGCCTCGCGGCAGGCCGCGACCGCGCGCGCCGGATCGCCGGCGCGGTGATGCGCGATCGCAAGGTCGCAGAACACGTCGGCGGAGACCGGTTCGATTTCCGTCGCGCTGGCCAAGGCGGCAGCCGCTTCCATGGCTTGCCCGGCGGCAAGCTGACGGCGCCCGTGCGCGATCAGCTCCGCCGCCTCCCCCATCTGGTTGAACTCAGGCCGAGCCGAGCGGCGCGCCGAACACCTGGCGGAACTCGGAGATCGAGGCGTGGTCGCCCTCGGCCTCGATGACCACCATGGCCGCGCCCTCGGCGAAGGCGGTGGAATGCATCACGCGCCAGCCCGCGGCCAAGAGCTCGTTGAGCTTGCGCAGGTTCTCCGCCGTGCGGACGATGACGGTGTGCTGGACCTTCTGGCTGACCTCGGCGGTCGGCGCGCGGTCGTAGTAGGGGTTGGCGGCGAAGGCACTCATCGGAGGCTCCTTGGCTAGCGAAGGTAGTTGAGAAGGGTGATTTCCTGGAGCTGGGCCAGCGTGCTGAACGCGGCCTGCAGCGCGACCTGGTCGCTGTTCAGGCGCACGACCGCCTCGGCCGTGTCGACCTGCTCGATGTCGGCGATCGCCACCTCGGTATAGGCGACGAAGCTGGTGTGCTGTTCCAGCGAGCGGCCCAGCGTACCGTTGGTGCCGGCCAGGGTTCCGGCCAGGCTCCGCAGGCCTTCGACCACGGTCGGGTAGTTCGTCGTCGCCTCGCCGCTGATCGCCTTGGTGATCAGCTCCATGCCGTTGTCCAGGTAGGCCTGGTCGATGTCGGCGCTCGAGGTCGCTGGACTGGGGTAGCGCACATTGGCCTGGCGGATCATGTGCAGGCCGGCGATCAGGTTCTTGAACGCCTCCTCGTTGCCCTTCAGGCCGTAGTCGATCGGCGTGGTGTTGTCCGAGGTGCGAACGCTTAGATCCGCGCCCGTCGTGGCGCCGCTGTAGTAGGCGGCGGCGATCTGGTCGATTTGCGCCTGGCTCAGCGGCGCGGCCGGGGTGAGCGGCGGCGGGCCGCCGGCGGGCAGGGCGGGGAAGGGCGCCGCGCCGTTGATCGTGGCGTAGCTGGTGTCCACCGGCGCATTGTCGCGCCGCGCGCCGGCGAAGAGGTAGCCGGAATCGTCCTGCAGGTTCAGGACCTCCTGGACCTGCTTCAGGGCGTTGTCGGCCTGGGTCCAGATCGCGACGTCGAAGGCCGCCTGGGTGTTGCGGGTGTTGTTGACGAGGCTCTTGATGTTGCTGGCGACGTCGTCGAGGCTGGTCAGCCCCTGCGTCATGAGCTTCACCCGGGTCTGCACGGTCTTGATGCTGACGATGTAGCTCGAGGCCGAGTCGCGCTGGCCTTCCAGGTTCAACAGGCGGCTGGTGTCGAGCGCGATGCCGGAGTAGCGCTGCGACTTCATGCCGCTGGCGACCTGCACCTGGGTCTCGGCCATGCGCGTCTTCGTCGCCAGCGAGTAGGACGTGACGAGCGTGTTCTGGGCCAGGGTTGATACGCGGGTCATGGCTTGAAGTTCCCTCTAGCGCCTAGCGCATGATGTTGCCGAGCTCGTCGAACATCTCGGAGGCGACCGAGACGACGCGCGCGGCGGCGCCGTAGGCGTTCTGCAGGATGGTCAGGTTCGCCAGCTCCTCGTCCAGGTCGACGCCGCTGTCGTTCTGCAGGCGGGTGTCGAGCTGGTTGAGCAGGCTGGTGCTGAACTCGAGCTGGTCCTTGGCCGAGGATGCCTGGCTGGCGGCCGAGGACAGGAGCTGGTTGGCGAAGCCGGCGAGGGTCGCGTTCATCGACGGCAGGCCGTTGCCGTTGGCGGCCCAGGCGAAGCTGCTGGAGAACACGTCGGCCATGGCCTGGGCAGCGGTGGAGTCGCCGGTGCCGATGGCGATGTTGCCGACCACGTCGGTCATCGCCACGTCGCCGCGGCTGAGCAGGTTGGGGTTGTTGACGATCGCGCTGCGGACCTCGATCTCGTTGGCCGAGCCGACGCGGTGCACGCCCATGCCCAGGCCCGAGACCGCCGTGCCGGCGCTGGACAGGAAGAAGTTCTCGCCGCCGCCGTCGACCAGGTGCAGGCGGTAGCCCGAGGCGTCGGCGACCAGCGAGGCCTGGATCCCCGCCGCGGTGAGCGCCGCGTTGGCGTTGATGGCGGTGGCGACGTCGGCGAGGCTGTCAGTAGCCGCGACCGCGATGTTTGTGGTCGTGCCGCCGTAGCTGAAGCTGAGCGGCCCGGTGAGGCCGAGCGCCGCGTTGGCGTCGGTCTGCACGTTGCTGTCCCAGGAGGCGTAGTCGGTCCCGGCGACGTACAGGTCGTTGAGGCCGAAGAAGTGCGACAGGCCGCGCGTGTCGGCGCCGGTCGCGATCGCGCTGGTGTTCTCGTTGATGACGATACCGCTGCCGTTGCTGGTGGCGAGCTGCAGCTTGCCGCCGACGAGCGACGCGGTGACGTTGCCGCCCAGGCCGGCCGCGCCGTTGATCGCGGTGATCACCTGGTTGACGGTGGTCAGGCCGGCCAGGTTGATGTCGGCGACGTTGCCGATGGCGCCCGTGGTCGGGTTTACGAGCGCGATGCGGAAGATGCCGGCGCCCGAGATCGGGTCGGTGCCGGCGACGGTCTGGGTGCCGGTCAGGGTCGCGGGCGGCGGGAAGGCGGCGCCGTTGTTGTGGGCGGCGTTGACGGCGTCGCGCATTTTCGAGGCCAGCTCGTCGAGCGAGGACTGCATGCCGGACAGGACGTCGTCGCGCTGGTCGATCAGCGCCTTCAGCCGACCGCTGGCGATTTCGCTGGTGATGTCGTTGGTGCCGTTGGTGGTGTCGGCCGGGGTGCCGAGATAGATGCCGTTGACGCCGCCGGTGTTGTAGAAGCCGGTGGTCGTCGTCGGCAGGTAGGTCGCGTTGGCGCCGAGCGAGGTGAACGGGTCGTGCGACAGCGGGGTCGCCTGGTCGCCGTCGACCAGCCGGCGGCCAGACCCGGTCATCAGCACCATGTCGCCGTTGCTGCGCTCGTAGCTGCGCACGTCCATGTGCTCGGCGATCTTGCGCACCAGGTTGTCGCGCTGGTCCTGCAGGTCGCCGGTCGGCTGGTTCAGCGCGTTCGCGCGCACGATCAACACGTTCAGGTGCGCGATCTCGTCCAGCGCGCCGTTGACCTCGCCGATCACGCGGTTGATCTCGACATCGGCCTCGGCGCGCATCTGCTGCATCGAGTCCGCCAGCGCGTTGATCTGGTCGGCTAGCAGCTTGGCTTGCCCCACGGCCTCCGAGGCACGGGCGACGGTCTCGGGCTGGGTCGCCAGCGCCTGCAGCGCGGTGGAGAAGGACGAGATGCTGCCGCTGATCGAGGTGTTGTCGGCCGGGGTGCCGAACTGGTCCTGGATCGTCTGCAGGTAGCGATCGTAGACCGTGAACTGGCTGGTGGAGCTGGCCATGTCGCGCACCTGGCGGACCAGGAAGGCGTCGACCGAGCGCTGGACCGTGCCGGTGCGTACCCCGGCGCCGTTGCCGTCCAGCACGACCGAGTTCACCGCCAGGGTCTTGCGGGTGTAGCCGACCGTGTTGACGTTCGCGATGTTGCTCGACGCCACCTGGAACTGCGACTGGGTGGCCTGCAGCGAGGAGAGCGCGGTGCGAAGGGCGACGGTCAGCGACATGGCGATATCCTTGGTCCCGGAACCACGGTCCCGGGGCTAGAGAGTCCGGTCCAGCGCGACGGGCGCCGGCGCCACGCGGTCATAGCCGTTCGAGCCGCCGATCGTGCCGGCGGCGGAGTAGGCGTGGCGCGGCGCGGCCTGGGCCTGGGCCGCGTCGACGATCGCCTTCACGACGCGCTCGTTGGCGTCCTTGGCGGCGCGCAGCGAGCGCTCGTTGGCGCGCATCGCGGCGCGGAACTTGTCCATCACCTGGCGGAACTCGGCGCGGATCGCCGGTGCCACCTCGGCGGCCTTCTTGTCGGCCGCCAGCGCGCGCAGCTTGGCCTCGAAGCTGCGGGCGAGCCGATCCTTCTCGACCTGGCCCTCTGCGACATCGGCGACCTTCATCTGCTCCAGCAGGGCCGTTTCCTGCTCCATCATCGCGATCAGGCGGCCGGCCATCTGGATGATCTCGTCCACGGCCGGATTGCGCGGCGGCGGCACGGGCGCGGCGGGCTTGGGCTTGGGCGGCAGGAAACGGGGGGACACGGGGCCACGGTTGGGGCCGCGGTTGGGCAACTGGTTGCTCATTGCTTGATCGCCTCCTGGTTGCGCAGCATCTCCTGCATCACCTTGTCGGCGATGCCGATGCCGCCGGCGCGCGCCATGGTCTTTCCGTATTCGTCGACCAGCAGCGAGCGGTACATCTTCTCTCCGTGGCCGCCGCCGAACGGGCCATCTGTCTTCAGGCCCTCGAACACGTGGCCGAACATCTGCGACAGGAACATCGCCTCGAATTCCTGGGCGGCCTTGCGCATCTGCGCCGGGTCCTTCGAGGCCGCGCCGCCCTTGAGCCTGCGCGTGGTGTCGGTCGCCCGCGCCGTCGCCGCGGCGTCGTTGGCGATTGCGGAGGTGGCGGAGGGGAGGTAGGTGTCGGTCATGGCCGTCGCCCCTTACATCGCCACGATTTCAGCCTGCATCGCGCCCGCGGCCTTGATCGCCTGCAGGATCGAGATGAGGTCGCGCGGGCCGATGCCCATGGCGTTGAGCCCGTTGACCAGCTCCTGCAGCGTCACGCTGCCGGGCAGCACGGTCAGCTTGCGGTCGGAATTCTCGTCGACCTGGATGTCGGTGCGCGGCACCACGACGGTCCGGCCGGTGTTGGAGAAGGGCTCGGGCTGCGACACCTGCGGCGTCTCGGTGATGCGTACCGTCAGGTTGCCCTGGGCGATGGCGACCGTGCTGATGCGCACGTTCTCGCCCATCACGATCACGCCGGTGGTCTCGTCGATCACCACCCGGGCGACCTGGTCGGTCGACACCGGCAGCTGCTCGACGTCGGTCATCAGGGCCACGGTCTGGCCGGGGTAGTTCTGCGGCACGGCCACCTGGATCGTGCCGTTGTCGAGCGGCTTGGCGATCGGCTGGCCGATGAAGCCGTTGATCGACTGGGCCACGCGGCGCGCGGTGGTGAAGTCGGGGTTGCGCAGGGTCAGGCGCAGGCTGGTGAACTGGCCCAGGTCGAAGCCCAGCTCCTTTTCCACGATCGCCCCGTTGGCGATGCGGCCGGTGGTGGGCACGCCCTTGACCACGGTCTGCGCGGCGCCGCCGGCGGAGAAGCCGGCGACCGCCAGCGATCCCTGGGCCACGGCATAGACCTCGGCGTCGGCGCCGAGCAGTGGCGTCACCAACAGGGTGCCGCCGAGCAGGCTGGTCGCGTCGCCCATGGTCGAGACGTTGACGTCGATGCGGTTGCCCTGGCGGGCGAAGGCCGGCATCGTCGCCGTCACCATCACGGCGGCCACGTTCTTGGTCTTGAGCGCATCGGAGCGCGAATTCACGCCCAGGCGCTCCAGCATGCCGATCAGGCTCTCGCGCGTGAACATCGAGTTCTCGAGCTTGTCGCCGCTGCCGTTCAGGCCGACGACCAGGCCGTAGCCGATCAGCATGTTGCCGCGGACGCTCTCGAACTCGGCGATGTCCTTGATTCGCGACTGCGCCAGGGCGGGGCCGCACGCGACCGGGACCCAGGCGGAAGCCAGGGCCAGGACGGCAAGGGCGGCACGGCGCGCGAATCGCGGGAACAGCGTCATGGGGATCGGTCCTTTTCCAGACCTCCAGGGCATAGCGAATGCCGTGCCACCCCCGCCTGTGCACTAACTATCTGACTGGAATGATTTTTGGCCGAATCTCCGGTGGCGGTTCATGCCGCCCGGGGCAGGCGCTGCCGGGGCGCGGCGGCAAGTTTTGCCGGGCGCCGGATGCCGCTTTGCTTTCAAGATCAGGGCGTTTGGCTTAGGGTGCGGCCCATGCAGCGATGGGCGACGCCATGAAGATCGAGCGGACCGGCCCTGCCGGTGCGCCGGCGGCGGGCGTCCGGCGCGTGGGCGGCACCCGGCCGGGGGCATCGTTCTCGGATACCCTGAAACAGGTCGAATCGGCCTCGGCCGCCTCGGGGGCGACCTCGGTGACGCCGGTCAGCGCCGTGATGTCGATCCAGGAAGTGGATTCCGACGCCGCCGGCCAGGCCCAGGCCCTCAAGCGCGGCGAGGAGATGCTGGATCGCCTGGACGAACTGCGCCTCGGCCTGATCGAGGGACGCCTGGCCCCGGACCGCATCGAGGCCCTGGTGAAACTGGTCCAGGAACGGCGCGAGACGGTGCAGGATCCGCGCCTCAGGGAAATCCTGGACGACATCGACCTGAGGGCCCAAGTGGAGCTCGCCAAGCTCGGCCGCTAGCTGTAAGAAATCTTCACAAATTGTTGAATAAAAAGGCAAAACGGTCGGTTTGCACCGATCTTGCTTGCCGCCATCGCCCTCCCTATACTCCGCCGCCATTTACAGGGTTGGGGGCAGGCAGGAAGCAATGGCGCGGGTGACGTTACCTTCCAATTATCGGCCGAGCGAAGACGAGCCGTTCATGAATCCCAAGCAGCGGGAATACTTCCGCCAGAAGCTGACGCGCTGGCGCGAGGAGCTGCTGAAGGAATCGAGCGAGACCCTGCAGCATCTGCAAGAGGTCAGCATGCAGGAGGCGGACATGACCGACCGCGCCTCGCTGGAGACCGACCACTCGATCGAACTGCGAACCCGCGACCGCGAGCGCAAGCTGATATCGAAGATCGATGCGGCGCTGCGGCGGCTGGAGGACGGCTCCTACGGCTACTGCGAGGAGACGGCCGAGCCGATCGGCGTGAAGCGCCTGGACGCCCGCCCGATCGCGACGCTCAGCCTCGAGGCGCAGGAACGCCACGAGCGCATGGAACGAACCCACCGCGACGAGTAGGGGCCCGCGACGAGCAGCGGCTAGTTCGCGACCGCGCGTTTCTCGGCGGCGCGCAGGATGGCGTCGTGGCGTTCCCAGAGCGCCACGAGCGCCGGCAGCACGTCGTCGAGCGTCCGCGCATAGTCCTGGCCGTTCACCGCGGTCTTCCAGTTGTTCGAGACGAGCCTGGCGCCGACTTGGCCGCTGTCGCCGATCCGGGCGCCGGGGAAGCGGTCGACCGCGATCTTCAGCCGCTCGAGAAACGGCCAGTCCGACAGGCCGCTATAGGGCTTGCCGCCGGCGTCGCGAAGGTTGAGGAACACCATCCGGTCGTCGAGGGCGAAAAAGCCGCCGCCCAGGCCCGTGTGCACCAGTATCGCACGCTGGAAGAACGCCTGCGCGACCTGCGGCGTCAGGCTGCGATAGCCGAATTCGACATTCACGTGATAGGCGCCCTCGCCATCGAAATCGACGACCAGCACGCTGTCCTGCCGCAGCACGAAGCCGAACGCGGCCGCCAGGCGGTTGGCGCGCTCGGGCGTGGTCTGCAGGCTGGTCAGGATCGACGGATTGGTCTGGCCGAGATACCCGCCCGGTGCCACGCGGGTGAAGCTGCGCTGCGGGTCGAGGCCCAGGGCCGCGAAGACTGCCGGGGTGATCCGCTGCGCCACGATACGCGCCGTCAGCTCGCGGTCGGCATAGGACTGGTCGGCCGGCGGCGGCGCGACGTCGGTCGACAGCACCGCCTCGTAGGCCAGCAGGAAGCGCCGCTCCTGCGCTTCGGCGCCGATCGGCAGCAGCAGCATGATAGCGAGCAGGCACTTCAGCATTCCGCGCCCTCCATCCACTCGCGCCGGACATCGGCGTCCAACTCCGCCGGCAGCAGCCGGTTCCGCATCTTGGCTAAGATGTAATCCGGAACCAGCCGGGACAGCGCCCAGACCGCCATCGCGCGGACCAGCGGGCTCGCGTCGCCGAGCCGCGCCTCGGCGGCGGGGGCGAGGGACGCGTCGCCGCTGTTGCCGATGGCGATCAGCACGTTTCTCGCGAAACGGTCGCGCTTGATCCGCTTGATCGGCGAGCCCGCGAACATCTGCCGGAAGCCGGCATC
>JAEULC010000100.1 GCA_016792605.1 Rhodospirillales bacterium | reverse complement strand
TATCACGGCTACCACTTCCGCATCCTGACGGCGCAGGGACCGGCGGCGCCCGGCGGCGCCTACAGCTACGTCATCAACGGGAACATGGTCGCCGGCTTTGCGATGATCGCCTACCCGGCCGCCTACGGAAACACCGGCATCATGTCGTTCATCGTCAACCACTATGGCGACGTCTACGAGAAGGATCTGGGCCGCGAGACCGCGAGCCGCGCGGCGGCGATCACGACCTATAACCCCGACTCTACGTGGACGCAGGTGCCTCCCCGCAGCCGATAGGGCGCCGCCGCGCCGCCTACGCCAACTGCCCGCGGGCGTCGGCGGCGACCACGCCGTCGCCGGCCTTGCGGATCATCAGCGGGTTGACCTCCAGGTCGACCAGCCGGTCGCCGAGGTCGACAGCCAGGAAGCTGAGGCGCGAGATCGCGTCGGCCGCGGCCCGGGTGTCGAGGGCCGCGCCGCCGCGGATGCCCGCCATCACCTTCCACAGGCGCAGCCGCTGCAGCATCGCCAGCGCCTGCTCCGGCGAGACCGGGGCGAGCGCCAGCTCGATGTCCGTCAGGAGCTCGACCAGGATGCCGCCGGCGCCGACCATGATCACCGGCCCGTAGAGCGGGTCGCGGCGGATCCCGGCGATCAGCTCGGCTTCGCCACCGCGCACCATCTCCTGCACGACGCAGCCGTCGATGGCGGCGCCCGGCATGGCCTTGCGCACCGCGTCGCTGGCCGCGGCAAAGGCGGCGCGCACGGCGGCTTCGTCGCCCAGGTTGAGCTTCACCGCGCCGACATCGCTCTTGTGCACCAAATCGCGCGCAACGGTCTTGAGCACGACTGGAAAACCGATCCTGTTGGCAGCGGCGGCGGCCGCGTCCGCATCCGTAGCGACCGCCTCGCGCGTGACCGGGATGCCATAGGCGGCCAGCAGGCGCTTCGCCTCGGGCTCGGTCAGACGACCGGACTGTGCCGGCGCGGGCGCGGACGGCAGGTCCGCCGGACGCGGCGGCACCGTGCGGTCCGCCTGGTTCAGCGCCCGGTACTCGACCATCAGCCGCAGCACGCGGAGCGCCTGGTCCAGGCTGTCGAAGTAGGGGCAGTTCACCGCGCGCAGGCCGCGGCGCGGACCGTCGGCCGCGGAGCCGGGGGTCACCGAGAACAATACCGGCTTGCCGGCGGCCAGCGCCGCCATGGCCAGTTCTTTGGTGGTCTGCTCGTAGAACGGCACCGTGGTCAGCACGACCAACACCGCCGCGACATCGGGATCCTCGGCCATCGGCGTCATCACCTTGCCGGCCGTGCCCGCCACGTCGCCGCTGCGCCGGCCGCCCAGGTCGATCGGGTTGTCGGCCTGGGGCGGGATCAGGACTTCGAGCAGGCGGTCCTTGGTTGCCTGGGAGAGCTGGGCCAGCCGCATCCCGGATTCGACCACCCGGTCGACGCCGATCCCGGCACCGCCGCCCGAGGGCGACAGCACGCCGATCCCGTCGCCGCTCATGGTCGGCCAGCGCACCAGCAGGTCGGCCAGGCGCACCATGGCGTCGGGATCGTCGGTCAGGATGGCCCCGTGGCGGCGGCAGGCGGCCTGCAGGGCGGCGTAGGAGCCCGCCAGGCTGGCCGTGTGCGACTGGGCGGCGCGCTCGCCGGCGGGCGTGCGGCCGGTCTTGACGATGACCAGCGGCTTGCCGGCGGCGCGGCAGGCAGCGGCCGAGCGCAGGAACCGCGCCCCGTCCTTGAAGCCCTCGACATAGACGCAGACGGCCTTGGTGTTCTTGTCCTCGACCAGGTAGTCGATGAAGTCGCAGATCTCGAGGTCGGACTGGTTGCCGAGCGACACGCAGAGGCTGAAGCCGATGCCGGCGTCGTGCGCCCGGTTGAAGATCGACACCATCAGCGCGCCGCTCTGGCTGACCAGGCCCACATGGCCGGTCTGGATTCGGTCGATCTCCAGCACCAGGGACGAGGTCAGCGCCATGTTGGCGAGCGGGCTGATCAGTCCCATGCAGTTCGGGCCGACGATGCGCATCCCCGCGTTGCGCGCCGTCTCGACCAGCGTGCGCTGCGCCTCGCGCCCCTCGTCGGTCCCGGCCTCGGCGAAGCCCGTGGTCATGATGACGCAGCAGCCGACGCCGGCCGCGGCGCATTCCTGCACGCTCTGCAGCAACGCGGCGGCGGGCACGGCCAGGATCGCCACGTCGACCGGCTTCGGCGCGTCGGCGATCGCCTTGAAGGCCTTGATACCCAGCACCTCGGCGCGGTTCGGGTTGATCGGCAGCACCTTGCCGGCGAAGCCGTGCCGGGTCAGGTAGTGCATCACCCGGCCGCCGAACTTCTCCTTGTTGTCCGACGCGCCGAACACCGCGACCGAACGCGGGTTGGCGATGCCGCCGATATCGAGCCTCGGGGCCACGGTGCGCTGGTCGGGCATGGCTATTTCCCCTTGAACACCGGCTTGCGCTTCTCGCGGAAGGCGCCGATGCCCTCCTTGGCGTCGGCCGAGGCGAGCACCGTCTTCGCCCACTGCTCCTCCAGGATCGAGGCGCGGTCGACCGTGTCGCGGTACTGGGTGCGCACCGCCTCCTTGATCGCCTGGATGGCCAGCGGCGCGCCGGACGCGAGCCGCGCGGCGATGCGCTCCACCTCCGCCTCGAACTTGTCGTCGGGCACGACGCGGCTGACGATGCCCAGCTCCAGCGCCTCGCGCGCCGAGATGTCCTCGCCCAGCAGCAGCGTGTCCAGCGTGCGGTTGCGTCCGATGTAGTGGACCAGCCGAACCATGCCGACGCTCCAGGTCGGGATGATGCCGAGATAGACGTCGCCGGCGCGGAACTTGGCCGTCTCCGAGGCGATGCGGATGTCGCAGGGCCAGGCAAGCCCGGTGCCGCCGCCGATGCACCAGCCGCGGATCGCCGCGACCACCGGCTTCGGATAGGTCTCGATGCGCTCGACCACGCGGCGGCCCATCTCGCGGAAGGCCTGGCCGGCCTCCGGGCTGTGCCGCGCCTCGTCGCCCAGGTCCGCCCCGGCGCAGAACGCGCGGGTGCCCGAGCCTGTCAGCACGATGCAGCGCGTGTCGTCGCGCGCCTCCAGCGCGTCGAATGCCGCCAGCAGCTCCTGCAGCAATGTCGGCGTGACGACGTTCAGCGTCGGCCGGTTCAGCGTGATGGTGGCGACGGCGTCGCGATGGGTGAGGATCAGCGTTTCGTAGGCCATGGCGGCCCTCCCGGCTTGTTGCTACTTGGCGGTCGGACGCAGGCCGCCGATGCGGTCGAGGATCAGGATCAGCACCAGCGACAGGCCGATCAGCATGGCGGAAATCGCCGCCACGGTCGGGTCGATCTGGTCGGTCAGGTAGTTGTAGATTCGGATCGGCAGGGTCTGGTATGCCGGCCCGGTCATGAAGATGACCACGGTGACCTCGGCGAAGGAGATCAGGAAGGCGAGCAGGAATCCGGAGAGCACGCCGCGGGCGCACAGAGGCAGCGTCACCTTGAGCAGCGTACGCGTTCGTGTCGCGCCCAGCGTGCGCGCCGCCCATTCCAGGTCCTCCGGCACGGCGCGGAGCTGGGCGTGGATCGTGCGCAGCGCGTAGGGCACGACGATCGCGATATGCGCCATGACCAGGGCCCAGAAGGTGTTGTAGAGGCCCAGCGAGTTGACGAACTGCAGCATCGCGATGCCGTAGACCACGCCCGGCACCAGCAGCGGCGACATGAAGAAGCCTTCGAGCGCGCCCTTGCCGGGGAAGCGGAACCGCACCAAGCCGTAGGCGGCGAGGAAGGCCAGGATCGTGGCGATCGTCGCCGACACGCCGGCCAGCCGCAGGCTCAGCAGGAACGAGTTGAAGAACCCCGGGTAGTTGAACGCCTCGCGGTACCAGCGCAGCGAGAACTCGGTCAGCGGCAGGCGGAAGAAGGCCGCCGGCGTGAACGACATCCACACGATCAGCACCAGCGGCGCCAGCATCAGCGCCGCCATCGCCCAGTTGAAGACGCGCAGGATCATCGCGCCGCGCCCTCGAACATCACCCGCCGGCTGCCCGACGCGGCGGCGCGCTGCGACAGCCACACGAGCAGCAGCGAGATCGCCAGCATCGCCACGGCCATGGCCGAGCCGAGCGGCCAGTTGAGGTCGACGAGGTTGGTCTCGTAGGCGAGGAAGGACACGACCCGCGCCCGCGCACCGCCGAGCAGCGCCGGCGTCGCGAAGGCGGTCATGTTCATCGTGAAGTTGATGATCAGCCCCGCGACCAGGGCGGGCAGGGTCAGCGGCAGGGTCACGCGGCGGAAGATGTCCCAGGCGCGGGCGCCGAGATTGGCGGCGGCCCATCGGAGGTTGGGATCCAGCCCGCCGAGCGCCGCCCATAGCGGCAAGAGCACAAAGATGAAATGCCCGTGCGTCAAGCCGATCACGATGCCGGTCTCGTTGAGCATCAGGCGCAGTGGCGAGTCGGTGATGCCGAGGCCTTGCAGGACGTTGTTGATCACGCCGCGGTTGCCGAGCAGCAGCGTCCAGCCGAACGCCTTCACCACCACGTTGACCAGCCAGGGCGTCATGTAGATCAGCAGGTAGATTGCCTGGACGCGCGGCGACAGGCGCACGATGTAGAGCGCCACCGGATAGGCGAGGGCGGCGGTCAGCAGCGTGACGATCAGGCTGACCCGGATCGTACGCATCAGAATGCCGGCATAGAAGCTGTCCCAGAGCTTGGCGTAGTTCGCCAGCGTCCAAGACTCGCGATCGATTCCGGCGCGGGTGAAGGGGTGGAAGCTGTTGATCGTGCCGTCGATGAGCGGCCACAGGAAGGCAAGCGCGAGCGCGATGCAGAGCGGCAGGACGAAGATGGACGGCAGCCAGCGCGCAGTTCCCCTGCCGACGGGTACGGAGCCGGCGGGGGCTGCGTCAGCCCCGGACAAGGCAGACCCCGTCCTCGGCTTCCCAGCCCACAGCAACGGTCGCGCCCGGCGCCAGGGCCGGCGTCCCGAGATTCTGTGCTTGGGCGAGCAGCCGGTGCGCGCCCAGCGTGAGCCGGTAGATCGTCAGCCCACCGAGATAGGTCACGTCCTCGACGGTCGCGGTGAAGCGGTTGGCGTAGGCGCCATTGTCCAGCCGCACGCGCTCGGGACGCAGGATGACCGAGAGCTCGCTGCCGATGGCGGGGAGGGGGCCGGCCGGCGCCACCCAGAACCGCGCACCGTCGGATGTCGCGACTTCCAGGCGGGCGCCGTCGACACGCTCCACGCGCGTGGCGAAATGGTTCACCTGGCCCGCGAATTCGGCGACGAACTGGGTCGCCGGGCGGAGGTAGATGTCGGCGGGCGTGCCGATCTGCTCCGCCCTGCCCTGGTTCATGACCGCGATGCGGTCGGAGAGCGCGAAGGCCTCGTGGATGTCGTGCGTCACCAGGATGGTGGTGATTCCGACTGCGCGCTGGATGCGCCGGATCTCGGTGCGCATTTCCTCGCGCAGCCGCGCGTCGAGATTGCTGAGCGGCTCGTCGAGCAGCAGCAGGGCCGGGCGCACGACCAGCGCGCGGGCGAGCGCCACGCGTTGCTGCTGGCCGCCGGATATCTGCGCCGGGAAGCGCCCGGCCATGCCGTCGAGCCGCACCAGCGCCAGCGCCTCGTCCACGCGCGCCTTGATCGCCGCTTCCTTCTCGCGCCGCATGCGCAGGCCGAAGGCGACGTTCTCGAACACGGTCAGGTGCGGGAAAAGCGCGTAGCTCTGGAACACCAGGGCCGTGTTGCGCGCGTGCACCGGCACGCCGGTGATGTCGCGGCCGTCGAGCGCGATCGTGCCGCTGTCGGGCTGCAGGATGCCGGCGATCGTGCGCAAGAGCGTGGTCTTGCCGCAACCCGACGGCCCGAGCAGCGAGAAGAACTCGCCGTCGCCTACGGTCAAGGACACGTCGTCGATCGCCCTCACTGCGCCGAAGCGCTTGTGCAGCGATTTCAGGTCCAACGACATGTCGGAACGCTTCACTCCGGAGATACGAGCGGGAAAGGAGGGGCCGGCGCCGAAGCGCCGGCGGCGCTACTTGATCGTGGCGACCTCGCGCTCGAACCGGGCGTTCCAGTCCGCCCGGTTCGCCAGGACCTTGCCGTAGTCCAGCTTCACCAGATCGTTGAGCTGGTCGCCGGTCAGCACGCGGTCCTTCGCCTTGTCGCTGACCTTGGTTTCCTTGTTCATCGGCGTGTTGCCGAAGCGCTCGGCGCGATAGGCCAGCACCTTCTCGCTGATCAGCCAGTTCAGCAGCGCCTCGCCGCCGGCGGGATTCGGGCCGCCCTTCACGATGCCGGCGACGGTGGGGCTGACATAGGCCGGCTTCGGGATCACCACGCTGACCGGGATGCCCTTGCCCTTGATCTCCCAGCCCGAGCCGTTGCCGAACACGGCGATCGACGCGGTCTCGCTTTCCATCAGCGTGCCGATCTTGGCGAAGGTCGTGGTCCAGTCGACGACGTTCGGCGCCGCTTTCTTCAGCGTGGCAAAGCCAGGCTCGATGTTGGCTTCGCCGCCGCCGCCCATGCGCGCGAACTCGACCAGGGTGTAGAGCCCGTAGGTGTTGCTGACCGGCGGGATGATGACGGTGCCCTTGAGCTCCGGCCGCAGCAGGTCGGCCCAGGTGGTCGGCGCCTTCCAGCCCTTCTTCTTGAA
>JAEULC010000082.1 GCA_016792605.1 Rhodospirillales bacterium | reverse complement strand
GACGTGCTGACCGATTAGGTTTTCTAGAAAAGTGGTTTTGCCGACGCCGGTTTTTCCGACGATGTAGAGATGCTTGAAAAGATGTTCTTCAGGCAGGGAGAAAGTGCGCTCATCCCAGCGCTCGTTGTCGTGGTCGTACTGTTTGAATGTGCCTATCCGCATCAAAGGGAACGCTAGAAGGCGCGAGCATCTCTGTGGTGGGAGAGAACGAGCTATGAAGCGCTCCCGTTGAGACAGAACTGTCTCATAGAATCATACCGTACAAAGGCGCTTCGTGGCGGCTGGTCGGTAGAAGAAATCTAAAGTGCAATGACCATTTGAATCGTACAAGTGAATGGGAAGGGTTAAATGCACCGCTCACATTGTCCGTCGTTGGCCGATAGGCCACGACCCAAATGCATTGCACCCGGAGCGCATGCGGAGTGGCATGGCTTTGTCCTATAGGCAAAGCATGAATGCATTTGGGTCGTGGCGTGAGCCCGACGGCAATGTGATGCGGAATCGTTGTGGCAGAAGTGTTTTGTGGAATGAGTGAGGGTAGATACAGGGCAAAGCCCTGGCTCTATCGTCTCAACCCGACAAAAAAAAGGGGAGCGGTCGTTGCCACTCCCCTCTCTCGCTCCGTCAGGAGCTACGGTGCGGACTTCGTAAGTCTGCTAGGCGCTGTAAGTGAGCAACCACTTCATCGTAAACCCATCCCACACGACATTGCCCGAGCTGCACCCGTTTAGGGAACCGCCCATCGGCTTCGAGGCGGGCGATGTGTTGCCGTGAGTACGGCTGCATCGACCTGAGCGTCTTCCAGTCTATGATCCTCATTCGCGAAACTCCCAGTAGGGAGCACTCGCGAATGCCCCAGGTTAAGACCTAGGCGCGGGAGACAATAGCACATCTAGGAATTGTTCCCAATGGGCTACAGCAGCCTTCATTTCCTCGAAGAACTGGTGGCGGTTGTAGATCCCTTGGACGCCGGCAAAGGAACCGGAAATGTGGTTGACATATCGCTCCCGTACTTCGACGGGGACCGATAACGGTGGTGCTGCCCACATGGTGATGAGCGTCCGCCGGAGGTCGTGGAGGACCCAAGGGTGGAGCGAAAGTTTCGTATCGAGCTTCGCCTTGTCCTTGCCCCAGGCATTGTAGAAGAGCGACTTACCGCGCCAGGTCTTGCGAGCTGGGAACAGGTGCGGGGTGTCGTTACGGCGAACCTGCCGGTGCAGGATTTCAAGCGCCATATGGCCTAAGGGGATCGTGTAGGCTCGCTTGTTCTTGGTGACGGTCTCGGGAAAGGTAATGCGATCGGCTTTAATCCAGTCCCATTGGATTTGAGCAACCTCGGATCGGCGGGCACCAAGAAGGACGCAGAGCTTTACAATATCACCGAACATGCCGGTGCACGCTTTCCAGACAGCCGCCAATTCTTCCTTGGTGAGCACCCGCTCCCGGTCCTTGGTAGGGGGTGGTGGGTCCATCCGGTCCATCGGGTTGCGGTCCAGGAAGTGCCGCCGGTAGGCGAACCTGAAAAAGATCTTGAGCGCGACGTAGGCATGGCGTCGCTCGCTAGGAGCTTTGATGCCTTGGAGCTTGTGTTGGATGGCGTGCGGGAGGATGTCGTCTAGCTTCTCCTCGCCAAAACCATACCTGGTAAGGAGCCGTGTGTAGTCCCGGACTGTCCGGGGCTTATTCTTGGCCTTGGCTGCCTCCAGGAACGCATCCCTGGCGGATTTGAAGGTGGGGGCGCGGATTGGGTTATGTCGGCCGAGCTGCTTCTCAGCGAGAAGATTTTTGGCCTTTTCGCGGGCTTCGGAGAGCTTGATGATCCCTACGTCGCCGAGCTTGATGCGTTGGCGGTTGGGACCATACGTTAGAACGAACGACTTGCTTCCACCTTGGCTGAGCCTAACGCCGAAGCCAGGCATAGCGTCATCAGCGTAGATTTTCTGGCCTTTCTCGGGCGTTTTGAGCGCCCGGATGGAGATGTCGGTGAGCCTCATTAGTCTCTCCCTAGTCTCGGGCGTGGTCGGTGCAGTGGTGATTTTCAATGTGCTGCTATGAGTAATTTTAGCACTGAAAATAAAGGAGTTCTATAGAGTTAGGTGCAGTATGTTCGGCGGTGAAGCTGGAAGAAAGCGGATTTTGATTCCGCCATCCCCAGGTTCGAATCCTGGCGCCCCAGCCACAGCCAGATCAGATGCTTGCGACGCACTGTACCGGAGTAAGCCGCTTCGAAATTGCCAAACTCGTTTTTGCAGATTGGGACTTCGCTCCTCGTCACGAAGCACGCTCGAACTCCGGCCTTCTAAGCTGAGGGTTACAGGTTCAAGTCCTGCTGGGGTTGCCAAGTTTCTTGGCTGAATCGTTCCCAGCTTGGCCCTTCAAGAAGGAAGCCGAGTCCAATCGGTATCGGCACATGGTGCACGGTGCGGTGACGATCGCCATGAAGTTTCGAACTCAGCATGATGCGCGATCTGCCCGAGGTGACAGTGTAGTTCGCACGCCGTCCTTAGCTCGGTGGCCCTGACCAGGTGAAGGCCGGCGCGAGAAAGCGGGGCCGGGCGGTGGCGCTGGCGAAGAAGCGTTGCTGCGCCATTGACGAAGGCGTGCCGCCCCAGGCGATGCCAAGGGCTTCGGCATGGATGCCGCCGGCGATCATCGCACTGGCGATGTTCACGGTCGCGGCGCCGACGATGTCGTGATCGACCGAGTCGCCCACGGCGACGACCCGACTGGCGGGAAGTCCCAGGGCGCGCAGGCAGGATTCATAGATCGGCCGGTGCGGCTTTCCGTGCCAGCAGACGCGGCCGCCGAGTTCCGCGTAGCGCCGCGCCAGCACGCCCGGCGCCTCGGTGGTGCCGCTGGTCGTGACACGGGTGAAGTCCGGGTTGGCGCAGATCAGCGGCAGGCCGCGCGCCACGGCGTCGGCCAGCAGGTTTTCGTAGTCGGCCAGCAGGCGGCGCGGCGAGTCCATGCCGATCACGAACAGAAAGTCGGCGCTCTCCACGTCGGTCGCGAAGGTGAGCCCCACCCCCTCCAGAACCGAATGGTCGTCGTCGCGGCTGATGACGTAGCAGCGCTGGCCCAGCGTCGCGTAGAACGGATCCTCGCGGCGCTCCAGCGCCCGTCGGGCGTCCTCGCCGGCCGTGATCATCTGGTCGTAGAGATACTCGGCGAAGCCCAGTCGCGCCATGATGCCTTGATTGACGTCGCTGCGCCGACCCGAGTTTGTTACGATCACGACCTTCTTTCCGGCCACGCGCAGCCGCTGCAGGCAGTCAATCGCGCCCGGGTACGGGTGCACCCCATTGTGCAGGACGCCCCATTGGTCGAGCACAAAGCCGTCGAAGCGCTCGGCGAGCGCGGACATGCCGGCAATGGTCTCTGGCAGCACGCCGGTGGCGGCGCGATCGTGGGGCATGTCAAGTCACCTTGCTGCGGATCTTGGCCGACAGCCACTCGCTGGCGATCACGATGACGAAGATGACCATCAGGATCAGCAATACCTGCTGCCAGGCGAACTGGTTGATCGAGGCATAGAGCTGGAGCCCGATGCCGCCAGCGCCGACGAAGCCCAGCACCGAGGATTCACGGATGTTGATGTCCCAGCGGTAGATCGTGGTGCCGATCAGCACCGGCATGACCTGCGGCAGAATCGCCTTCAGGTAGACCTGTGCGGTGCTGGCTCCGGTCGCCTCGATCGCCTCGATCTGGCCCCTATGCGCTTCCTCGATCGACTCCGCGATCAGTTTGGCGAGGAAGCCGACCGAGCGGGCGGCTACCGCCGCGATGCCGGCGACCGGGCCGGGGCCGAAGATGGCGACGAAGATCAGCCCCCAGATGACCGTGTTGACGGAGCGAGACCCGACCAGGATGGCGCGACCGATCAGCCAAGTCAGGCCGTTCGCCGTCGTGTTGCGCGCGGCCAGGAAGGCGACGGGGATCGAGAACACCACGGCGATCGCCGTGCCTAGCGTGGCGATGTGGATTGTCTCGATCAATGGCTGGACGATCTTGGGAAAGTAGTCCCAGCGCGGCGGCCACATGCGCTCGGCCATGTCCATCGCTTGCACATGCGCGTCGGCGAAGAACGCCCATTCGATATCGAGCGCCGCGATCGACCAGGCGGCAGCGAGCGCGATCCCGACCGTCCAGGCGTAGCGCTCGGCGATCTGGCGGGGCGTGTGGCGGCGCCAGATCACGGCGTTGGGCAGCAGGGGCGAGGCGGCGGTCATCGAAGGCGCCCGCGCACCCAGTCGCTGAACCACTCGCCGAAGGCGACCAGTGCGCCGATGCACAGCAGGATCGCCAGGCTGAAGTCGTAGTCGTAGCGCGAGAACGATGCTGAGAGCGTCTGGCCGATCCCGCCGGCCCCGACGATCCCGATCACGGTCGAGTGGCGGATGTTCGCGTCGAGCCGGTAGATGTTGACACCCAGGGTGCGCGCTAGCACCTGCGGCGTCACGGCGCAGAACACGACCTGGCCGAAGCCGGCGCCGGTGGCGCGCAGCGCCTCGACCGGCCCGAATTTGATGTTCTCGATATCCTCGGCCAGCATCTTGCCGAGAAACGTCGCCGACCCGAGCATCAAGGTCAGCAGTCCGGCGACGGGCCCGAAGCCGAACAGCTTCACGAAGAAAATCGCGATGATGACCTCGTGGAAGCTGCGGCTCAGCGCGATGAAGCCGCGCGCGGCGACGTAGATCGGCTTGGGCGACAGGTTGCGCGACGCGGCGACGCCCAGCGGAATGCTGAGCAGCGCGCCGAGCAGGGTCGCAGCCGCCGCCATCTGCAGGCTTTCGGTCATGCCGGTCAGGAGCAACTGCCAGCGGCTGAAATCGGGTGGAAACATTCGGACCAGGATGTCCAGCGCGCGCGGGAATCCGGCCAGCATGCGCTGGTAGTCGACGTTGACGTCGAAGCCCGACCAAAGGAAGTAGAGAACGAAGCCCGCGATCACCAGGCGTTGCTGCGCGCGGGTGCGGAACAGGAAGGGCGGCGGCCGCCAGCGCGTCGGGTAGGCGGCCGGGCCGGGAGCGACCGAAGCGGTCATCGCCCCGTGCTCTCCTGGTCGTCCTCGCTGTCCGGCCGGATCGTGGCGCCCCAGTCCTCGTCGCCGTAGATCCGGGTCAGCACCTCGGGCGTCAGCGATGCCGCCGGACCGTCGAACACCACCACGCCGCCGCTCAAGCCCACGACGCGATCGGCGAAGCGCTGGGCCAGCCCCACGTCATGGATATTGACCAGGGCGGGGGTCTGCCGTTCGGTCGCAAGCTCGCGCAGCAGGCGCATGATCTGCCGCGCCGTCTTGGGGTCCAGGCTCGCGGTGGGCTCGTCCACCAGCAGCAACTCCGGTCGCTGCATCAGCGCGCGAGCGATGCCGACGCGCTGGCGCTGCCCGCCCGACAGCGCATCGGCGCGTGTGTCCTGGTAGCCGCCGAGGCCGACGCGGTCGAGCAGTGCAAAAGCGCCGGCGATGTCCTCAGGCGGATAGTTCCAGCGCAACGTCGCCATCAGGCCGACATAGCCTAGCCGGCCGCACAGCACGTTTTCCATCACGGTCAGGCGCTCGACCAGGTTGTATTCCTGGAAGATCATGCCGATGCGCCGGCGGATCGCGCGCAGCTCACGCCGGCTGGCAGCGACGATATCGGTGCCATGCAGCCGGACGCTGCCGGCCGTCGGCTCGACCAGCCGGTTGACGCAGCGAATCAGCGTGCTCTTGCCCGCGCCCGACGATCCGATGATCGCGATCACCTCGGGGCGGTCGACCGTCAGGTCGACGCTCGACAGCGCCCGCGTGCCGGTCGGATAGACCTTTGCCAGGCCTTCGATCCGCAAGATCGGCTGGGTGGCGGCCGCGGGCCGGCCGCCTTCCGCCAGGTTGGCCATTGGGTCCTACTCGGACTTGTTGTTAAGCTTGGTGACCGCTTCCTGGGTGTAGGCCACGCCCATTGCCTTCTGGATGGTGCGGATGTCGCCCCACTGGTCCTTGTAGGTGATCGACGTGAAGCGCTCGGTGTCCTTGAACTCCTCCTTCAGCTTCGAGTTCTTGAAGTCGAAGTTGAGGAACGCTTCCTTGATCTTCGCCTGCAATTCCGGCTTCAGGTTGTAGGCGACGCCGAAGGCGGTGCGCGGGAAGGGGCTGGATTCGTAGATGACCCGCAGCGTGCCCGCGGGAAACATGCCGCGCGCCTGCATCCGGTCGACGACGCTGGAGGCGACCGGCGCCGCGTCATAGTCCTTGTTCACGACGCCCATGATCGAGTTGTCGTGCTTGCCCGAGAAGATGATCTCGTAATCCTTGCCCGGCTCGACGCCCTGGGCCTTGAACAGCATGCGCGGCGCCGTGTCGCCCGAGTTGGAGGACGGCGCGACATGGGCGACGCGCTTGCCCTTCAGGTCCTGTAGCGTCTTGATGCTACTGTCCTTGTGCGTGATGAGGCGAAGTGTGTAGCCGATACCGGAGGTATTCTCCATTGCCGCGATCGGCACGAAGCCTGCCAGGTTGACCGCGAACGGGGTCGGTCCAGAGGCAACGCCTGCGATGTGCAAGCGGCCCGAGCGCATCGCCTCGATCTGCGCGGCGTAGGATTCGGCCGGGAACCAGCGGATGCGCTTGCCGGTCACCTTGCTGAGGTGCGCCAGGAAATCGGCGAAGACATTCTCATAGACCGCCGGATCCTCGACCGGCGTGTAGGAGAACACGAGGGTCGCGGGGTCCTGCAATGCCTTCGCGTCGGTCGGCGTATCCGCCACCAGATCGTTGTTCGCGTCGCAGAACCGCTGGTCGAGATCGCCGCGATGGGCGCAGGTTGCCTGGGCGAAGGCTGTTGACGCGAGTAGAGGCGCGACGCCCATCAGCAACAGGGCGGTCCACAGCGTCTTCTTGGGTAGGTTCATCGTCGTTTCCTCCAATATCGAGCAATCCAGACGCGGCGCAGCGCCGCGTTATTGATGCCTCTGGCGGGGAGCGGTATGCGCCGCGACGGTCGGTGACGATTAAGCGCCGGTCCGGCTACCGCGTTGCGCCCGACGTGTCGACTGCATGGCGTTATTCTCCCCAGGCGGTTCTTTCGCCAGGTTGGCCCTGGCTACTGGTGCGCCGATTTTGATTCAGCGGCTTTTCGAGTGTCATATATCTGTAACAGGTTAACCTAGCCGCTCCAACGAACTTATGCTTTCGAGCAGGAACAATGGGTTAGGGGGGAATCTACTGTGTCGATTGTATATTGTATAAAATCCTGAGGGATGTTATGGATTTGTGACAGTCGGTCTAGGGTGGTTCGCCGACAAAGGGGGGGTGGATGATCGACAAGATCCAAGCGCCACGCGCCGCGGGCGCCGCCAGGCCGCCTCGATCCAGGACGTCCTTTCGATGAATGCGTCTCCGGCCGCCCAACGCGCGCTCGAGGACTTCGCCACCTTCGCCAACCGGCTTGCCGATCGCACGGGGGACGTTCTGCGCGATCACCGTCGCCGTACGGCCGGCGCGGCCGCGACGTTCGATACCAAGGACGACCAGAGCCCCGTGACCGAGCTGGACCGAGCCATCGAGGCGATGATGCGTTCGATGATCGCGGACGCCTATCCCGGTCACGGCGTTCTGGGCGAGGAGTTCCCGCCGACAGACGCGGCGGCCGAGTTCGTCTGGGTGATCGACCCGATCGACGGCACCAAGCAGTTCATCGTCGGCATTCCCGTGTATGGGACGTTGATCAGCCTGACCCAGGGGGGACGGCCGGTGCTGGGGATCATCGACCACCCGATCACCGGCGAGCGCTGGCTCGGCGTCGAGGGTAGGCGCTCGACCTACAACGGACGGCCGATTTCGACCCGCCGCTGTGCCGCGCTGGGCGACGCGCTGATGTCCTGCAGCAGCGCGGAATCGATCGAGCCTGAGCGGCGCGCCGGGTTCGAGCGCGTGCGCCTGGCGACCAAGTGGCGCATCTACGGTGGCAGTTGCTATGCCTATGCCAGTCTTGCTACGGGTCGGATCGACCTCAGCGTCGACAGCGGTGGCCATCGCGAGGTCGACTACTGCGCGCTGGTGCCGGTAGTCGCGGGTGCCGGCGGAACGATTTCCGACTGGGAAGGCCGGCCGCTCACCATCCATTCGGGAAGATCGCTGATCGCGGCTGGCGACCCGGCGCGACATGCCGACGCCCTGCGCTTGCTCCAGGGCGCCTAGGATCATGCCTGCCGCGAGGGACAAGTGACGTGACCAGGATCGACATCGAACGACTGACCGTGTCCTACGGGGCTGCCGCAGTGATCGACGGGCTGTCGGTGGAGATCCCAGCCGGATGCTTCTTCACCCTGCTCGGTCCGAGCGGCTGCGGCAAGACTACGCTGCTGCGCACGATCGCCGGATTCGCGCAAGCAACAGGCGGGGTGCTGCGGTTCGACGGCGCCGATATGACCCATGTGCCTGCCCACGAGCGGGGTATTGGCATGGTGTTTCAGGACTACGCGCTGTTTCCCGACAAGACCGTGTTCGACAACGTCGCCTATGGCTTGCGCGCAAGGAAGATCGACAAGAAAACGATAGCTACCAAGGTCGGGGCGTACTTGGAACGCGTCGGCATGGGCGCTTACGCCGCGCGTTATCCGGCCGCCCTTTCGGGTGGTCAGCGGCAGAGGGTGGCGCTGGCGCGCGCCTTGGTAGTCGAACCGCGCGTGCTGCTGATGGACGAGCCGCTGTCCAATCTCGACGCCAAGCTCCGCATCCAGATTCGCGAGTCGATCGCCGATCTGCAGCGCGAGGTTGGGATTACCACGGTCTTCGTCACCCACGACCAGGAAGAGGCGCTGGCGGTCTCGGATCGGATCGCGCTGATGAACCGCGGCAGGATCGAGCAACTCGGCGCGCCCGAAGAAATCTACGGTCGGCCGCTGACGGCTTATGTCGCCGACTTCATCGGCGCCGCCAACCTGATCGACGTGACGCTGGTGGAAGCGGCGAACGCGCAGGGCCAGGCCCGGGTGCGATTGCAGGACGTCGAGCTTCTTGTCGCCGCCAACGGCCAGGGCGTGGGTAACTCTACCTGCATCGCCGCGCGGCCCGAGGATCTGCGCCTGGCCGAAGCGGAAGCACGGGCCGCGAACGGAGTGCGTGGCGTGGTCGAGCGCAGGCGCTACCTGGGCAACCGCGTGACCTATCGCGTGAAGCTCGCAAACGGCCAGCCGATCACGGTCGACGAGCCGGGCCGCAGTGGAGGGCGGCGCGAAGGGCAGACGGTGACGGTAATGTTCGACCCCGCGGCGACGATGCTGGTGGCGCGCTGATGTCCCGCCGCGCGCCCACGGTCTGGATCGTGCTGTCGGCGCTGGCGTTGGCGCTCCTGGTCGTCTTCCTGGTGTGGCCGCTCTTCAATCTGCTGGCATCCAGCTTCGCAACGGGCAAGGGGACCGGGCAGACTGGCTGGGCGCGCTTCTTCTCCGACGCGAAGTATCTGACGGCGGTCGGGAACACCTTGATCCTCGGCGTCATCGTAACCGCCTCCTCTACCGTGATCGGCGTGACGCTTGCCTACGTGACGGCACGTTTCAATTTTCCACTGAAGGCGCTGGTAGCGATCCTGCCTTTGACCACCCTCATCGTGCCGGAAGTCATCGCCGCGCAGACCTGGCTCATGCTGCTCGGCAACAACGGCATCGTCACCCGAAGCCTCGGCAATTACGGCATCGACCTGCCAAGTTTCTACGGCTGGCCGGGGCTGATTATCGTGATGACGTTCATCTACTACACCTACGTCTATATCGGCACGCTGGCGGCCATCAAGGGATTTGACGCGCAGCTCGAGGAGGCGGCGCAGAGCCTGGGTACCTCGCCCGGCCGGTCGGTGCTGCACGTGATGATCCCGGTGGTGATGCCAGCGATCCTGGCCTCTTCGCTTCTCGTCTTCACGCTGGTGGTCGGCAACTTCGCGGTCGCCACGCTGCTCGGACACAAGGTTCTGCTGCTGTCGGTTCTTACCTACATCACCTTCAACTCCGAGATGGGCTCCGACCCGATCATGCAGAGCACGCTTGCCAGCGTGTCGATCTTCATCGTCGCCGTCACGCTGTTTGTCCAGCGTTGGGTCGTGGGGCGCAAGCGCCACGAGATCACGCAGGGCCGCGGCGCAGCGCCGACGCGTCTTACGGGGCTACGATCCGCGCTGTTGGCGGGAGCGGCGTCCCTGGTCGTGCTGATTTCGGTCCTGCCGCTACTTACGCTGGTTGTCGGGGCATTCACGCTGACCCGCGGGCCGGTGATGTACTGGGGGCAGTTCTCGTTCGCCAGCATCGAGCGAATGCTGATCAGCGCGCCGGACCCGCTCCTCAATTCCCTCAGGTTCGCCGCCACGGCGACCGCCATCGGCATCGGGTTCTCGGTCATCGTCAGCTACCTGGTGGTGAAGAAGAAGAACTTCTTGACCCCGGCGATCGACTACCTGGCCATGCTGCCGCTCGCGATTTCCGGCACGGTACTCGGCATCGGCCTCGTGATCACCTTCAACACCGGCTTTCTGGCCATGACCGGTACGGCGTCGATCATCGTCGCCGCCTATGTGATCCGGCGGATGCCGTTCGGCGTGCGTAACGCCTCCTCGACGCTCTACAACATCCCGTCCTCGATCGAGGAGGCGTCGATCAGCCTCGGTGTGCCGCCGGTCGCGACGTTCTTCAAGGTCGTGCTGCCGGTCATGGCGCCGGCGATCGCGGCCGCCGCGGTGATCACCTGGACGACGACGGTCGCCGAACTCAGCGCCTCGGTCGTCGTGTACTCGGCGGGGCTGGAGACGGCCCCGATCCAGATATTCCGCTTGATTGACACCGGGCTCACCGGTCGCGCCTCCGCTTATGGCCTGGCCCTCGTGGTGATGATCATCGCCCCGATCGTTGTCGCGACCCGCTTCTTCAAGATCGACCTGTTCCAGTCGCGCTAGTACAATCCAAGAGATTACCAGGAGGAGGAAGTCATGCGATCGAACCTAATCAAGGCCATATTGCTCGGAGGCGTATTGCTCTCTGGCGCGGCGGCGGCGCAGGCGCCGAGCGGGGAGGTCAGCCTCTACACCAGCAACAACGCGGAAGCCGTGCAGGCTGTTGTCGATATTGCCAAGAAGCGGCTGCCGCAGGTGAAGATCGGCGCCGTCACGGGCGGCAGCGCGACTCTGCTGAAGCGCATCGAAGCCGAGGTCGCGGCGCCCAAGGCGGATATCTTCTGGAGTTCCAGCCCCAACGTTCTGGGTGGCTTCAAGCAGCTCTATGCCGCCTATGACTCGCCCGAGAGCAAGGCCGTGCCGGCGAACTACGTGGAGCCCGGCAAACTTTGGACCGCGTGCAACATCCATGTCGTCGTAATGATGGTGAACACCAAGCAGCTTGCCGGCCTGCCGGCGCCCAAGACCTGGAAGGACCTCGCCGACCCGCGCTGGAAGGGCAAGATCATCGTGGCCGATCCGAATTCTTCGTCGACGGCCTATACGGTCTTGTGGGGCGCCAGCAAGGTGCTCGACGCCGAAGGCTTTAAGGTCCTGGCAAAGAACGTGACAGTGTCGCGCAATGCCAGCGCTGTGCTGAACTCGGTCGCCCAGGGCGAATACGCGATCGGACTGACCTTCGAATCGAACGCCTATGCCTATGTCGCCGGCGGCCAGAAGGAGATCAAGCTGGTCTACGCCGAGGACGGCACCTTCGTCACCGACGAGGCGGTCGTGCTGGTGAAGAATGCGCCGAATGCCGTCGCGGCGCGCGCGCTCTACGATACGCTGCTGTCGAAGGAGATGCAGATCGAGCTCCTGGAGCGCGCCTTCCGCAGGCCAAGCCGCACGGACATCGACGTCAGCAAGCACGTCGAGCTGCCCGACATAAAGAGTATCAAGGTGTTTCCGATCGACGAGCAGGAGTCGCAGGCTAAGCGCAACGACTTCCTGGCGCAGTGGACGCAGCTTACGGCAAACTGACCGGAGCTGAGCGCGACCGGCGGGGACGCGTGCCCCGCCGGCGCCAAGCGAGGATGAAAGCGTGAGTCGCCGCCGCGCCATTTTTGTTTGCTGCGATGGTCTGGGTCGGGACTGGGTGAATGAGCGCGATACGCCCGGCCTGGCGACGCGGGCGCGGGCGGGCCTCTGGTGCGCCGACCATCGCGCCGTTTTCCCTTCCGTCACGCGCGTTTCCGCCGCATCGATCGCC
>JAEULC010000015.1 GCA_016792605.1 Rhodospirillales bacterium | reverse complement strand
GATGCCGGTGTTTCCGTAGGCGGCCGGGTAGGCGATCATCGCAAAGCCGGCGACCATGTTCCCGTTGATGACGTAGCTGTAGGCGCCGCCGGGCGCCGCCGGTCCCTGCGCCGTCAGGATGCGGAAGTGGTAGCCGTGATAGGGCGTGCCCGGCTTGCGCGTGCGGGCATCGGCAATCAGCGGTCCGAACGGGCTTTCGTCGCGGTCGAGGCTCTCCTCCCAGTAGAGCCCGTCCTTGCGCCCCGGCGTGCTGCGGATCTTCTGCGCGAAGGCCCGCAAGGGGCCGTCGCCGCGCGGCTTGCTGGCGTAGCGGCGCTGGGCGGCGACATAGGCCCCGAGCGTCTCGATCGCCTTCAGCTCGTTGGCGCCGACCCGGCGGTTGGTGAGTTCCTCGGCTCCGGCCTTGGTGTCGAAGGCCCAGCTTCCCGACGCGTCCTTCACCAGCGGGATCGGGAACGGCCAGGCCTCGAAGCCGACGATGAGGGTCGCCTTGCCGTTCGGGCCGGGCGTGATCGCCAGGAACTCGCGCGTCGCGGCGTGCACGCGCGCGACGTTTTCCTGCAGCTGGTCGGCGTCGGCCGATTTCACCTGGTCGTAGCCCGGGCCGAACAGCGAGCGGAGCGCCGCCTCGTCGAAGGTCGCGGTCGCGGCCTTGAATGCGTCGGCCGCGGCCTCGGGCGTCGGAAACCGGCGCTGGGCCTGGGCCGGAACGGCGATTGCTACCGCGAGCGCAGCCAGCACGAGGACGCGGACGATGCGGAGACATGAGACTGTCATGGCCATGGTCCTCCCCCTGCTCATCGCCGGCCGCCGCGGCCACCGCCGCCGCCGGCACGCCCGCCGCCCCCGCCGCCGCTGAAGCTGCGGCTCTGCGAGCCCCGGTCGCTCGCCTGCACGGCGCTCCGGCCCGAGCCATAGGAGAAGCTGCCGGCGCTGGCGCTCTGCCGCGCCCCGGCATAGGCGCCGCCGCCCGCGGGCATTTGTCCCGGGCGCGCGCCGCCGCCAAAGTCGCGCTGCGGCTGCTGCTGAAATCCTCCCTGTTGAAATCCGCCCTGTGCCGGCCGTTGAGTGGGCTGCAATCCGCCGCCGGCCCCGGCCCCCTGGCCAGGACGCTGGCCGGGCTGGTAGGCGCCGCCCTGGGCCGGGCGCTGCGCGACGCCGGGGGCCCCGCCCTGCCCCGGCCGCAGAACCTCGGTGCCGCCCTGCCCCGGTCGTTGCCCCGGCCGCTCGCCGCTGAGGATGGCGCCCAGGTCCTGTTGCCCGCCGCCTTGGCGTGGCGTCGGCTGCGGCTGGCGGTCGGGCCGGGCGTCCTGGCGCTCGCCACGGGCATCCTGGCGTCCCTGCTGCCGCTGCGTCGAACTGTCCTGGCGCGCCTGCTGGCGCTGGCCGGCGGCATCCTGGCGCGACTGCTGGCGCTGCTGCAGCGACTGCTGGCGGGATTGCTGGAAATCCTTGATGTCGTCCTCGTCAATCCCGTGGTTGTACCAATCCATCGCCCAGGCGGTGGTGAGCGCGCCGAAGAAGAAGCCCGTCGCGGCCGCCGCATAGCCCGGGTACGGATCGTAATAGGCCGGGTAGGGCGTCGGGATGTAGACCGGCGCCGGCGGCGCGGGCTGCTGCACGATCACGACCTGGGGGTCGTAGACCGGCACCGGGATCTGCTGCGGGATGGCCGACTCGATCACGTAGACCCCGCCGTCCTGGTAGACGGTCAGCTTGTCGTCCGAGCGCAGGTTGCCGGCGGCGGCGACCCGGCGGCGGAACTGCTGCACGGCCGCCATCACGTCGCCCTGCTGCGCCCGGACCGCGAGGCCGAGCTGCTCGGTCCAGTCGAGGTCGTCGTTCAGCTTCTGCAGCACCTCAGGGTAGTTGACCAGGATCTTGACCGGCTCGGTCCAGTTCGCATTGGGCTTCAGGTTCTTGTCCTTGGCGTAGCGCTCGAGGAAGCGCCCGGCCTGCACGACCTGCACCGGTTCCATCGCGGCCTGCAGCACCACCGCCAGCAGCTCGTCGGGGTAGAGCGCGACGGGCGCGACCAGCGTCTCCAGATTGGCCTGGGCAGCGCCGGCCGGCGCTTGCGGCGGAGCGGCCGGCGCGTAGGGACCCGGCACCTGGGCCAGGGAACCCACGGACGGGCTGCCGGCCGCGAGGCCGAGGGACAGCACCATAAGGCATCGAACAAGGCGGGATGTGGATCGCATCGCTACCTCCCTATTCAGCCGGTCACGCTCCGTTCAGCGCAGCAGCGCCGCGAGGCGCGGCCAGATCTGGTCGTCCTCGAAGATCAGCCCGTGTTCCTGGCGCGACCAGATCACGCTCGCCGGGTCGGCGCGCCCCATGGCGCTGATCTTGGGAACGGTACCGTCGCCCGCGAACTTGCCGATGCCCCAGACCGGCTTGCCGATGCCGCGCTTGGCGCCCAGGAACTGGATCATCGTGCTCTCCGCCGCCTCGCTCACCACTACCTGGAGGCGCACGTTCGCAGGAAGCGGCAGGTCGACCAGCCGGCGAAGCTCGGCGATGTTGGCGCGCATCCGCGCCATGTAGGCCGGGTTCGTCGGCGCACCGGACTTCTCCTTGAGGAAGAGTCCGAAGCGGTTCCAGACCAGGTCGGAGCTCGTCAGGCTGAACTCCTGCAGCGGCGCGCTCTCGCTGGCGCGCGTGTAGCAGCAGTCGCCGTAGGTCGGCATCAGTTCGTAGATCGAATCCATCGACGCAAAGACCTTGTAAACCGTGCCCTCGCTGCCGGCCGACACGACCAGGTAGTTCTCGATGCCGAATACCGCGAAGCCCTCGGCCAGCGCACGGATCGACTTGACGGCGCCGTAGAACGGCGTGCCCATCGCGACGAAGTTCCGCACCCGCTGCTCGGTCGCGTATTTCTGGAGGTAGATCGTGGTCACCAGACCGCCCATGCTGTGGGCGACGATGTCGATCGGCCGTCCGGCCAGGTTCTTCGCGGCCAGGAACCGCCGCAGGCTCTCGGCGGTCTCGAAATTGCTGAGGCGCCAGTCATAGGCGAAGGTGAAGAGGTCCACGCCCTCGCGGTAGCCGAGCTTGGCGAAGCGCGCCATCAGCAGGTTGTACTGGTCGACGCTGTCGCCGCGCGCGCGCTGCGCCTGGCGCAGGATGTCCGTGGCCACGAGCCGGTTCTTGGCCCGATCGGCCGGCAGCTCCAGTTTCGCGAACTGATCCATCGACTGCTTGACGCTGCCGAAGACGATCTTGTTGGGCGTCGCCTGGTCCGCCAGCAGCGAGCCGCCGATGCCGGGGATGAAGACGACCGGGACGCGCTCCTGCGCCCCCGCGCCCGCCCCCCAGGCGACCGTCGCCACAAAGCCGACCAGCGCGGCGCGCAGCATTGCCATGAGCTTCATTTCCTGTTCACTCCCCGGGCTCTGTTTCCTGGCGGCGGTCCGCCGCCCTACATGATGTCGTAGAGTCGGCCGCGCATCGCCTCGTGCACGGTCCAACCCTTGGCGGCAAGCTCGCGCTTCATCACTGCCGACGCATAGCCCGCCAGGTAGAGATGCTTCTGCCTGGGCTGCAGCGGGTTGACGATCTGCTCGAACGCCGCCGCGGTCTGCGACGAGCGCTGCGTCCATAGCAGTTCGTCGAGCGGCAGGAATAGCAGCGCGTCGCGATCGGCCGAGAGCGCGACCGACAGGCCGTGGATGACGCCGACATTGTCGATCCGCCCGCCCTGCCCCACGAAGCCCGCCATCATCTGCGCGATCCGCTGGTACACCGCCGCCTCGTCCCGGTCGTCGGCGATGGTGGCAAGCCGGACATACGACTCGAGCTGCCGCACCCCGCGCAGCGCGCCCAGCGACTGGGCAAGCACGGTCTGGACCCCGGGATTGTAGGACGGGTTGGCGAGGAAGGCGCGCGCATCCTCGACCGGGATACCGAGGTTTCGCAGCGTGTCGTAGTTGACCTCGCGCAGCTCGGCCGGCGTACGGTCGCGCAGCAGGCCGGTCAGGTTCTGGGTCGTGCGCGGGAGCGAGAACGCCATGCCGATCCCGCCCGGCATCGCCATCGTGGCGACCGACATGGTGAGGCCGCCCAGCGCCTCCGCCCGCGCCAGTTCCCCGATCTTGTCCTGCAGCACCTTGTTCTCGGTGTAGGGCGAGACGCTGTAGCGCACCGCGATCTCGCGGCGCTTGGCCGCGGCGCCGGTCGCGCTGGCGATCACCCCGTCGTCGCTGCGGTGCGAACTGGTCACGGAGTCGCCGATCCGGCTGAACATCGAGCCGATCCCGCGCGGGATGCCCGACAGAGTGCCGCCGGGATCCTGGACCATGTTCTCGACCGCCCGGATCGGCGCACCGGCCGCGCGGCCAAGCGCCTTGCCATAGGCCTCGGTCTTGCTGGTTTCGTCGAGCCGCTGGATGGCATAGAGCTCGCGCAGCAGGAGCACGAGGGCGTCATAGCCATGCGCCCGGAACGTGCCCCAGTTCGTCTGCACCGTGAAGACGTACATATGCGTCGCCACGGGGACCATCTCGTCCACCTTGTGCATCGAGCTCTGCAGCTGGTTCGGGTGCAGCAGCTTCGATGCCTGTCGCGGCGCCTCGCTGTCGAAGGTCTGCGCCCTGACGGCCGTCCCCAAGAGCAGCAGCGCCGCGGCGATCCCGATCGACCATGCGCGGATTCGAACCATGTAGCCTCCCCTTTTCACTTCGCCCTCATCCGATCAGGTGCAGCCCGCCGTCGATGTAGAGCGTGTCGCCGGTGATCAGCTTGGCGCCGTCGGTGGCGAGCCCCGCGCAGGCGATGCCGACCTCCTCGATCGTCACCAGCCGGCCGGCTGGCGCCTTCCGGGCCGCCTTGTTCAAGAGCGCGTCGAAATGCGCGATGCCCGAGGCCGCCCGCGTGGCCACCGGACCCGGCGAAATGGCGTGGACGCGGATGCCCTTCTTGCCGAGCTCGACCGCCAGGTAGCGCGTCGTGGCCTCCAGCGCCGCCTTCACCGGGCCCATGACGTTGTAGTTCTCGACCACCTTCTCGGCGCCGTAGTAGCTCATGGTGAACAGCGTGCCGCCCTCGGTCATCAGGGGCTCGGCCAGCCGGGCCATCTGGATGAAGGAGTAGCACGACACGTCCATCGCCTGCAGGAATCCTTTCTGCGAGCAGTCGACCACGCGGCCGTGCAGGTCGTCCTTCGGCGCGAAGGCGATGGAATGCAGTGCGAAGTCCAGCCGCCCCCATTTCTGCTTGATGGCGGCGAACACGTGCTCCATCTCGCCGGGCGACTGCGCGTTCATCGGCATGAAGATCTTGGCCTGCAGCTCCTTCGCCAGCGGCTCGACATGCGGCTTCGCCTTCTCGTTCAGGTAGGTGATGGCGAGCTCGGCGCCGTAGTGGCGGAAGGCCTTGGCGCAGCCCCAGGCGATCGACTTGTCGTTGGCGACGCCGATCACCAGGCCCTTCTTGCCCTCGAGGGTGCGCAGCTTCAGGCGGTCAAGCATGCAGAACTCCGTATCGCTGGTTTCAGGCGGCGCCGGCCGTCTCCTGGCGCATCAGCGCCATGGTGTGCAGCGCAATCATGCGCTCCTCGTTGGTCGGGATGACCCAGGCGGAAACCCGCGACCCCGGCCGGGTGATGCAGGGCGCGCCGGCCTCGTTCGCCCGGTCGTCCAGTTCGAGGCCGAGCCAGGCAGCGGCCTGGCAGATCCGCCTGCGGATCTCGGCCGACTTCTCGCCGATCCCGGCGGTGAAGATCAGCGCGTCGATCCCGCCCATAACGGCGGCGAGGCCGCCCAGCTCGCGCGAGGCGCGGTAGACGAAGCAGTCGAGCGCGAGCCTGGCGCCGGGAGCGTCGCTCGCCAGCAGGTCGCGCACGTCGTTGCTGACGCCCGACAGGCCGCGCAGGCCGGAGTCCTGGTAGAGCAGGCGCTCGACCGCGTCCGCGTCCATCCCCTTCGCCTTGATGAGGTACAAGAGCACGCCCGGGTCGATCGCGCCGCAGCGCGTGCCCATCGGCAGGCCATCCAGCGCCGTGAAGCCCATCGTGCTGTCGACGCTCTGTCCGTCGCGGACGGCGCACATGCTGGCGCCGCTGCCGAGATGCGCGACGACCAGGCGCTTCTTCGCCAGCGCCGGCGCCACGCCGGGTAGCGTGTGCAGGATGTACTCGTAGGACAGGCCGTGGAAGCCGTAGCGGCGCACGCCCTCGGCGTAGAGCGCTTCCGGCAGCGCGAAGCGGTCGGCGACCGCGGGGTGGCGGCGATGGAACGCGGTATCGAAGCACGCGACCTGCGGCAGGGCCGGCAGGCGCTGGCGGACGGCCTTGATCGCCGCCAGGTTGTTCGGCTGGTGCAGCGGCGCCAGGATGCAGTAGGCCTCGAGCCGGCGCAGCACCTCGTCGTCGACCCGCACCGGCTGGGCGTACTCCGCCCCGCCATGGACGACGCGGTGGCCGACCGCCGCCAGGGTCGCGCCCTGGAACTGCGCGCGCAGCCAGTCGACGGCGTGGTTCAGGGCCGACTCGTGCCCGGCCTCCGGCGCGGCGGCGGGCGGCAGGTCGACCGCAGTGCCGGCGCCGTTCCGGGAAGCAAGCAGGCGCGGCCGGCTGCCGATGCCCTCGACCTGGCCCTTCGCGAGAAGGTCGGCGTTCCGGCCCGGCGCGGCGTCGAACACGGAGAACTTCAGGCTCGACGAGCCTGCGTTCAGCACCAGCAGGACCTCGCCCGCCATCGGCCTACCGACCCCCGGCGGCCGCCCGGCGGCGGCTGTCGGCATAGAGCGCGGCGATGGCGCAGGACGCCATGCGCGTGCGCACGTTGTCCGCCCGGCTGGTCAGGATGATCGGCACCCGCGCGCCCAGTACCACCCCCGCGGCGTCGGCCTGCGCCAGGAACGACAGGTTCTTCGCCAGCATGTTGCCGGCCTCGAGGTCGGGGACCAGCAGGATGTCCGCCTGCCCAGCCACGGGCGAGACGATGCCCTTGATGCGCGCCGCCTCGACGCTGATCGCGTTGTCCAGCGCGAGCGGACCGTCCAGCACGCCGCCGGTGATCTGCCCGCGGTCCGCCATCTTGCACAGCGCCGCGGCATCGACCGTGGAGGCGATCTTGGACGTCACCGTCTCGACCGCGGACAGGATCGCCACCTTCGGCTGCTTGATCCCGAGCGCCAGGGCCAGGTCGATCGCGTTCTGGGCGATATCCACCTTGTCGTCGAGCGTCGGCGCGATGTTCACCGCCGCGTCGGTCACGATCAGCGGGCGCGCATAGGTCGGGACCGACATGATGAAGCAATGGCTGACGCGGCGGGTCGTGCGCAGGCCGGTCTCGCGCCGCACCACCGCCGCCATCAGCTCGTCGGTATGAAGGCTGCCCTTCATCAGCAACTCGGCCTCGCCGGCGCGGACCAGCGCGACCGCCTGGGCCGCGGCCGCCGCCGTGCCATCGGCCTCGACCACGCGCATCCCGTCCAGGTCGAGGCCGTGCTGCTTCGCGACGGCGCGGATCCGGTCGCCGGGACCGACGAGGATCGGCGCGATGATCTTGTCGCGCGCGGCGTCGACGACGGCGGTCAGCGACGCCTCGTCGCAGGGATAGGCCACCGCGGTCGCGACCGGCTCGATCTCGCGGCAGCGCGCGCTCAGGCGGTTATAGGGCTCGTGCAGCTGCCCCGCGTAGCCCGGCGCGACGGCCGGCGCCACCCGCAGCTTGGCCACGGGGGCGCGCGCCAGCAGGTCGATCGCGGCGACCTGCTCGCCATTCTGGTTGCTGCAGACCCCATCGATCCTGACGGAGCTGCCGTCGCGGTCCTTGCCCCGGATGGTGGCGCGGACGCTCAGCGTGTCGCCCACCGAAGCAGGGCGCTGGAACGTCACCGACTGGCTCAGGATCTCCGTGCCGGGCCCGGGCAGCCGCGTCGTCACCAGGGACGCGAACAGCGCCGCAACCCACTGCCCCGCGCCGGGCGGCTCGCCCGCGGCCGCGTCCATGCCCGCCGCGGCGGTGAACACGGCCAGGTCGGCCGGCGACAGGCTGCGCGCGAGGGTAGCGGTCTCGCCGACGGCGAGCTCGGCGAAGGTCTTGTTCTCCAGGAACAGGGGCGCGGTCATGCGGCCGCGCGCCTCCGGGCCGCGCCGGTACGCCTGACTACCACGTCAGGTACATCCCGATATCGCCCGGCATGCCGCCGGGAAAGTTGAGCACCTCGGCGCGGACGCCGTAGCCCAGCGGGCGCAGCTCCTTCTCGAAGTACTCGTAGGCCCGCTTGGCGAAGCCGGTCAGCGTGCTGGGCCAGGACTCCTCGAAATTGTTGATCGCGCGCCCGCGATCGGTGCACCAGTCGCTCGGGAACTGGAGCGCGAGCACCTGGTGCTCGCCGCGCTCGGCCGCCCGGCGCACCGCCGTGGAGACGCGGTTCTTTACATCGGGATGGATGTCGCGCTCCAGGAAGGCGAGGTGCACCTGGCGCGCCTCCTCCTCGGCATGCTTCTTCTGCGCCAGCGCCTCATCGACGCTTTTCATCGCCTGCTCGGCTGCGATCTTCCGCAGCTCCTTCGGGTTTACCAGATCACTTGGCATGGGCGGTCTCCTTGGAACGACGACGGGAGGACGGACGGGCGGCGGCGCCCGGCCGGCCGGCTTGCTTGGGGCGGCTCGCCTGCTTGGCCTGGGCGCGCGGCGCCGTCGATACGAGCGGCTTCCCGGATGGCAGCGGCAGGGCGGGCGCCTGCATGCCGAGCACCTGCAGGACATGCCGCAGAGTGACGGCCGCTTCCGGCGAAATCCGGCCGCGCGTGCTGATGACGTCACTGACGAAGCCGATCGCGTCGCGGCGCTGGTCCTGCGTCGGCAGCAGGACCGCCAGGGCCTCGATCGCGCGGTTTCGGTCGGCGGCCAGCAACAGCGCCTGCTCGCGCGCCAGGGTCTTGATCTCCTGGCGCTTCAGCCTGCTGAGGATCGGGTGGCGGCGGCGGACGTCGCTGGCGATGCGCGCGCCCTCCGCGTCGACATGGCCCTGCGCCGTGGTGCCGGCCAGCAGGATGCGCATCACCGCGGCGGCGAAGCCGCCTTCCTCCGCGCGCGCCAGGATCGCGTCCCGCTTCTGCCGGATCAGCGCCTCGAGCGCCTCGTCGCGCGGACGAGGCGCGGAGGATGGCTTGGCCGGCAGCCCGGCGACCGCCCGCACGCCGGGCGAATCGTAGAGCGCGAAGAACATGCGCTCGATGGCGCCGTCGCGCAGGTCGCGGTAGCGATCGAGCGCGGTCTCGACCTGGTGCGAGATCGCCTCCTGCGCCTGCAGGAAGGGGTTGTCCTCGGCGACCGGCTTGCGGTGTTCCGCGACCAGCGGCGCCAGGGCCTGGAGCGGCCACATCGCCGGGTTGGCGTCGGAGAACAGCAGGCGCTCCACCCGCGCCGGGTTGGCCAGGCGCATCCAGTCCGCCAGGAACCTGTTCGAGAACCCGCGGACCCAGGGGCTGACGAAGGCCTGGTAAAGGTTGGCGTTCACTTCGCTGATGCGCGCGACGGCCGCGAAGGCGTCCTCGTCCTTGCGCCCGTCGTCGAGCGCCAGGATGTCGTCGATCGTCCGCGTCTCGAACCGGGCGACATAGGACTCGGCCTCGCCCTCCCGGGTCTCCTCGATCACCATCTCGTAGAGGCCGGGCGGCAGGACCTCGATCAGGTCAGCTGCGGCCACGAACTGCGCGTGCTCCTTCAGGGCGACCTTGGCCGACACGAAGATGCCGAGATGCCCGATCGTCGGATGCAGCGTGTAAACGATCACCTGCTCCTCGGCCCGTATCTCGTCGACGCTGCGGTAGAGGTCGCAGATCCAGTTGAGCGCCTGCTGCGGCGGGGTGATGTTGTCGCCCCAGGAAGCGATCACGACGATCGGCGCCTTGATCGCCTTCAGGTCGACCCGCCGCCCGTCGGACGCGACGATCTCGCCGCGCGCCAGCTTGTTGCCGACGAACAGCTCGTCGACGATGAAGCGGATCTCTTCGGTGGTCATGAAGAAGTGGCCGCCCCACCACTTCTCGAACTCGTTGAAGCGGGGCTCCTCGGTGTCGACCTTGGCGTAGAGGTTGTACTGCTTCTTCCAGTAGGTGTTCGCGGGATTGAGGTTCTCGAAGTTGGAGACCAGGTTGACGCCGTCGAACCGCCCGGCGCCGAGGTCGCCCAGGAGCGCCGCCATCCAGCTTCCGCCGGCCATGCCGCCGGTGTAGCGCATCGGGTTCTGCCCGGCCCTGCCCGCCCAGTAGGACAAGGGCGCGCCGGCGACGCAGATCAGGCCGGCGAGGTCGGGCGCCAGGGCGTTCATCAGCATGATCGCCCAGCCTGCCTGGCAGTTGCCGACGATCGCCGGCTTGCCGTCCGCGTCGGGATGAAGCTCGATCACCTTGCGCACGAACTGCGCCTCGGCGCGCGCGATGTCCTCGATCGTCTGCCCGTCGACGGGATCGGGCAGGAAGCTGACGAAGTAGCAGGGATGGCCGCCGCGCAGCGCCACGCCGACCTGGCTCGCCTCCTTGAAGCCGCCGATCCCGGGGCCGTGGCCGGCGCGCGGATCGAAGATGACGAAGGGCCGCTTGGTGGGGTCCGGCGTCGTGCCGGGCTTCGGCCGGATGCGCAGCAGCGTGTAGTTGACCGGCCGGTCGAAGTTGCGGCCATCCAGGACGGTGTCGTAGTCGAAGGCCAGGACCGGCGGCTTGCCCTCCTTGAAGTGCTCGATGAACTGGTTGCCGCGCTTGCGCAGCGCGTCCAGGTACAGCACCAGGCGCTGGGCGGCATCGACGCCATAGGCGACGGCATCCTGCGGCGAGGCAACCCGGGGGGTGGGTAGCGCGTTCTTCGCTGCCATGCGGACAGGCCTCCGTTCGAGAACTCGTGTCGGCCGCTGTTCCGATGCGCCCCGGCCGACGCCCCTTCCTTAAATTCCCGCGCCCCGCCCGGAGAAGGCCGTTACGGTAAATTGCCCCGCCGTCGCCCCCGGAATCGCCGGCCTTGCCGCCAAAGGATCACGGAACCGACGCATTGCGCTTCTGCGACGCGCCCGCCGTTGGGGCGGAGCGGCGCAAGGACCGCTTCTCGTTCGCGATCGCCGTGGCAATTTCGTGCTCCAGGTCGCGGATGATCTCCAGATACTCGTAGAAGGCCTGGTCGTAGGCGCTGGCCGACTTCACCGCGCGCTGGACGGCCTGCGTCGCGAGTGCGTGCTCCTCGCAGAGCGCGCCGAAGGTTTCACCCGTCGCGGCGAGTTCAGCGACCAGGACCGCGTCCTCCGGGAACCGGTTGACGACACTTTGAAATTCGCTGACCGGGGCAACTACCTTCGACATACACCGCACCCAGAAGGGCCGCGCAGGCGCCGGAACCACTGGACCAAGTAGCCCGGGCGGCGGGTTGCCGCGAGTACGTTACCGTAAACCTGGGCCGCCGCGCCCAGGGCAAGGGGACCGCAGCGAAATCGTACAGTCAGTTGACCTGGATCAACGCGGCCACGGGGATTGCAAACATATCGTTAAAGTTGCAGACTTGGGATGCTTGGGGGCCAGCAGCATGTCTATCGTATTCGACGCGCATGGAGTGTCGGACGCCAGCGTTGTCAGCGCATTAGAGGGGATTCTCGCGAGCCCTTCGTTCGAAGCCTCCGAACGCAACAAGCGGTTCCTGAAGTTCGTCGTCACCGAAGCGCTTGCCGGCCGCGCCGACCACATCAAGGCCTACACGATCGCCACGGTCGTCTTCGGGCGCGACGCCAGCTTCGACCCGCAGACCGACCCGATCATCCGAATCGAGGCGAGCAGGCTGCGCCGCGCGCTCGAGCACTACTACCTGACGGCCGGCCGGGACGCGCCCGTCCGGATCGAGATTCCGAAGGGGTCCTACGTCCCGGTGATCGTGGCACGCGCCACGGACGCGGCAGCCCTAGCAGCACCGGTCGCGGCCCTCGAAGCACCGCCTCCCGCTCTTGCCCCCGTTCCGGTCCCGGCGACGCCCGTACCGGGCTGGGGCGAACGGCTGCTTTCCAACCCATGGCGCCTCGCAACCCTCGGAATCGCGGCGGCGGCGCTGCTCGCCGCGGGGATCGGCCAGTTCGCCGCGTCGCCCGTCGCGGAGAAGGCGGCGCCGGCGCCGCCGTCCAAGCGCGGCCCGTCGATCCTGGTGATGCCGTTCGAAGACGACGGCACCGGCGGCGGCGCCCATGCGGCGATGGCGCGCGGCTTCACCCGCGAAATGATCGTCAGCCTGACGCGGTTCAAGGACCTCTTCGTCTATGCGGACCAGACCAGCTTCAGCCTGGCCGATGCGCCGGCGGGCGCGCCGGGGGTTGGCCCGCTGGATGTCGACTACCTGCTCAGCGGGTCGGTCGCGATGGCCGAGGGGCAGTTCCGCGGCACGGTTTCCCTGGTCGACGCGAAGACGCGGCGCCATCTGTGGTCGGACCGGTTCGAGTCGCCCGTCACCCCGGCCAGCATCTTCTCCATCCGAGAAGAGGTCGCGGCCCGGGTCACCCAGGCCCTGGCCCAGCCCTACGGCGTGATTTTCAGCGACAAGGTCAAGGCCCTGGCCGCCAAGCCGCCGAAGCAGCTCGGCTCGTACGAATGCGTCATTCAATTCTACTCCTACCAGCGCACCCTCGCCGCGCCGCTCTATGACGACGTGCGGCAGTGCCTGGAGCGCGCCATCGCCGCCGAGCCGGACTACGCGCAGGCCCTGTCGAGCTTGGCGATGATCTATGTCGACGCCCATCGGTTCGCGTTCGCGCAGGGAAAGCTCAATTTCCCGCCCCTGCCCCGGGCGAAGGAACTGGCGCAGCGCGCGATCGACCTCAGCCCGGAGGAGCCGCATGGCTACAAGGCCATGCACAACGTCCTGTGGCTGATGAACGACGTGCCCGGCAGCCTGGCCATGGGCGAGCGC
>JAEULC010000503.1 GCA_016792605.1 Rhodospirillales bacterium | reverse complement strand
CCAAAGGATACGCCCGCCATCGCCGTCCAGGCGCTGACCAAGCGCTACGGCGCGGTGCTGGCCGTCGACCGGCTCGACTTCACGGTCCGGCGCGGCTCGGTGACGGCGCTGCTCGGCGGCAACGGCGCCGGCAAGACGACGACCATCTCGATGCTGCTCGGCCTGCTGCTGCCGAGCGAGGGCCAGATCCGGATCCTCGGCGAGGACATGGTGCGGCACCGCTACCGCGTGCTGCCGCGGATGAACTTCTCCAGCCCCTATGTCGACCTGCCGCACCGCCTGACGGTGCGCGAGAATCTGTCGGTCTACGGCCATCTCTACGGTCTCGCGCGGGTGGGCGAGCGGGTGAAGGACCTGGCGGCGGCGCTGCAGCTCGACGACATCATCGACCGGCCCTCGGGCAAGCTGTCGGCCGGGCAGAAGACGCGCGTGGCGCTGGCCAAGGCGCTGCTAAACGAGCCGGAGCTGCTGCTGCTCGACGAGCCCACTGCGTCGCTCGATCCCGAAACGGCGGACTGGGTGCGGGGCTACCTGGAAGCTTTCCGCCGCCGAACCGGCGCCACGATCCTGCTCGCGTCGCACAACATGGCCGAGGTCGAGCGCCTGTGCGACCAGGTGCTGATGATGCGCGCGGGCGCGATCGTCGACCGCGGCTCGCCCGCGGCGCTGCTCGAGCGCTACGGCCGCGACACCATGGAGGAGGTGTTCCTCGACATCGCGCGGCGTCGCGGCGTCGCGGCGGAGAAGGAGGCGGCGCAATGACCGCCTGGGTGTCGCCGCCGGTGCTGTCGTTGCGCCGCATCGCGGCGATGGTCGTGCGCTACGTGCTGCTGCTCAAGAACTCGTGGAACCGGATCTTCGAGCTGGTCTACTGGCCGTCGATCCAGATGGTGCTCTGGGGCTTCATCAGCGAGTTCCTGCGCGGCAACTCGACCTGGGTGGCGCAGGCTGCGGGCGTGCTGATCGCCGGCGTGCTGCTGTGGGACGTGATGTTCCGCGGCCAGCTCGGCGTCTCGATCTCGTTCATGGAGGAGATGTGGTCACGTAATCTCGGCCATCTTTTCACCAGCCCGCTCCGGCCGATCGAGTTCGCGACGGCGCTGATGGCGATGAGCTTGATCCGCACGCTGATCGGCATCGTGCCGGCGATGCTGCTGGCGATCCCGCTCTACCATTTCTCGATCTTCGACATGGGCCTGCCGCTGATCGCTTTCTTCGTCAACCTTCTGGTGATGGGATGGGCGCTGGGCCTCGTGCTCTCCGGCGTGATCCTGCGCTACGGGCAGAGCGCGGAGAGCCTCGCCTGGCTCGCCGTGTTCATGCTGGCGCCGGTCAGCGCGATCTACTACCCGGTCACGGTTTTGCCATCATGGTTGCAGACGATCGCCATGACCCTGCCCTCGACCCATGTGTTCGAGGGCATGCGCGCGGCGATGTTCGACCATGTCGTGCGCTACGATCACCTGGCATGGGCGGCGGGCTTGAACCTGGTCTACATGGCGCTGGGCGTGCTGGCCTTCCTCTACGCGGTGCGGCTCGCGCGCGAGCGCGGCCTGCTGCTGCAGATGGGCGAGTAGCCGCCACATGGCGCGCCGCGTCAGGGACGAGGAAGAGAACGAGGACGCCGACTTCGCCGCCGAAGGCGGCGCCATGGCGGTCGCCAGGCGCGTCGCGCTTGGCATCGCCATCGTGCTCGGCGTCGCGGCCGCGCTCTACTACCCGATCGGCATGGTCGTGCTGCATACGATCGACGACAACACGTCGTTCCAGGCCGCCGCACCGCCGACCGGTCCCGCGCAGGCCAGCCGCGCCGTGGCCATGGCCGCGGCGCTGATCGGGCGCGAGGTCGACGACCACGCCTGGGTGGCGAACGACCCGGTCTTCCTGCCGGGCTGGGCGCTCGACAACATGGCCCACTACCAGATGGGCGTGGTCGCGGCGCTCGGGCAGTTCGTCGGCGAGCTGAACACGCAGGTCACGCGCACCCGAACGCCGCAACGCGCGGACGCCGACCTCGACCGCGCCGCGGGCCTGCTGCGCTATGCCGGCACGGTGTGGATCTTCGACATCGGCACCGCCTCGAACCAGACCGCCTCGTCGGAATCGCAGTACCGCACCGCGCGCAAGGCGCTGCTGGCCTTCAACGAGCGCGCGGCGGGCCGGGTCGGCACGCTCGACCGCCGGCCGGAAATGCTGGCTGCCCTGGTGGAGCGTGCCATCGCCGACCTTGGCACGATGGCGCAGCGCATCGACCTGCACCTGAACGAGCGCTCGGGCAGCATCCTCGACTTCCAGGTCGACGACACGTTCTACGACACCAAGGGCCGGCTATACGCCTACGCCATGCTGCTGCGCGAGCTGGGTCGCGATTTCGAGCGCCCGCTCCAGGGCGACGCGGCCCGGCCCTGGAAGGACGCGCTGGAGGCGCTGCGCATCGCCGGCGCCATGCAGCCCTGGATCGTGATGAACGGCGCGCCGGACGGGCAGTTCTTCCCCAGCCACCTGGCGCAACAGGGATACTACGTGCTGCGCGCGCAGGGCCTGCTGCGCGACGTGGCAGTGCAGCTCCGCAAGTAGCGGGGCGCTATTCGGCGGCGACGCGTTCCAGCGTGGCGCCGGGCAGGGTGAAGAGCTCCAGCTTCTCGCCGACGCCGCGCAGGTCGTGGCGGCCGATCGACACCAGGGGCTCGCGGGCATGGCGCGCGACGTCGCCGGAGACGAGCAGGCTGCAATTGAGCTTGCGGCACATCTCCTCGATCCGCTGCACGCGGTTCACCGCCGGGCCGATGACAGTGAAGTCCAGCCGGTCGGGCGCGCCGATATTGCCGAAGATCACCTCGCCCATGTGCAGCGCGATGCCGAAGGCCACGTTCGGCTCGCCGCATTCGATGCAGGCGATGTTGTGCGCTTCCATCGAGGCGATCGCCTCGCGCGCGGCCTGCAGCGCGGCGTTGCTGGCGATCTCGGCGTCGCGGTTTTCCATCGAGAAGATGGCCAGCATGGCGTCGCCGATGAACTTCATCACCTCGCCGCCATGGGCGCGCACGGGGGCCGCCATGCGCTCGAAATACTCGTTCAGCATCTGGATGACGCGCTGGCCGTCCAGGCGCTCGGTCATCGGCGTGAAGCCGCGCAGGTCGCAGTACCACAGCACCGCGTTGATCGCTTCCTGGTCGCCGCGCTTGATCTGACCGTTCAGCACGCGCTGCCCGGCGGCCGGGCCGATATAGGTGTCGAGCACGGTGCGGGCGACGCCGCGCGTGGCGTGGACCTCGACCAGCAGCCCCAGCACCGGCACCAGCTCGTGCAGGCGCCGGATGCAGACGTCGCTGAAGCCCTCGGGACGGTCGGTGGCGACGGTCAAGACGCCGCCGATCCGGTCGGTGAAGCGGAGCGGGATCGCCAGGTAGTCGGTCATCCCCTCGGCGCGCACTTCCGCCAGCACCGGGAAGTCGAGCATCGCGTCCGGCCCGACCAGGCGCCGGCGCACGGTCTGGCCGTGCTCGTAGGCGAGCTTCAGCGGGCTGCGCTGGTAGGTGTCGGACTGCAGCACGTCGTAGCCGCGCTCGATCTGCTCGGTGCAGCCGGCATTGCCCTGGCGCCAGAAGATGCCGCGCGCGGCGACCAGCGGGTGGAGCGTCCGCTGGCTCAGCATCACCCTGGCGACCGGCAGGCCGGTCTCGTACAAATGCCGGCACAACCCGGCCAAGACATTGGCGAGGCTGGTCTGTTGGCGCCCCTCGGTAACGATCCAGGCAATGTCCGGATCGGCGCAGGATGGCATGTCGCGGGCGGCGGCAGGCGGGGTGTCGGCCATACCCATGTTTCGGTCAAGGTCTTGATGCACTTGATTTTGCCCCCCGGAGGGGTCATGTGTCGATACGAGATATGGACGCGCCCCGGGGCTTATCAAGCCGGCCTGCGTCGCGATGGGAGACCGCCATGTTCATCCAGACCGAAGAGACCCCGAACCCGCTGACGCTGAAGTTCCTGCCGGGCCGCCCGGTCATGGAATCCGGCACCGCCAACTTCCCCAGCGTGGCCTCGGCCGGCCGCTCGCCCCTGGCGCTGAGCCTGTTCGACCTCGAAGGCGTGACCGGCGTCTACCTCGGCGCAGACTTCATCACCGTCACCAAGGGCGGCGACCGCGACTGGTACACGATGAAGCCCTCGGTGCTGGGCGTGATCATGGAGCACTTCACCGCCAACAAGCCGGTGATCGTCGAGGGCGGCGATACCGCCGGCGGCGAGGCTGGTGCGGCCGATGGGGCGGGCGAGGACAGCGAGCTCGTCATCCAGATCAAGGAGCTGATCGACACGCGCGTCCGCCCGGCGGTGGCCCAGGACGGCGGCGACATCGTGTTCCAGAGCTTCGAGGAGGGCGTGGTCTACCTGCACATGCAGGGCTCGTGCTCGGGCTGCCCCAGCTCGACCGCCACCTTGAAGATGGGCATCGAGAACATGCTGAAGCACTACATCCCCGAGGTCGTCGAGGTCCGCGCGGTCTAGCGTCGGTTCGTCGAGGGTCAGGTCCCCGGCGGCACCACGAAGGGCACGCCAAGCCAGCGCCAGCGACCTTCCGGCCCCGGCATGGTGCAGTTCACCCGCGCCCGGCCGGGCGCGAACGCGCCGGGCATGCGGATTTCCGCGCGCACGTCGCCCAGCACTTCGACGACCGCCTTACCCTGCTCCGACGCGAAGCAGGCGAGCTGGTCCAGCTTGCCGATCACCGGGTCGACGGTGAAGCCCAGCGAGGGCGGGTTGTCGGTCACCAGCGGATCGTTCGGCACCAGCTCGCGTAGCGGCATCGGCAGCGCGTTGGCGGCGATGCGGAACCGCTCCATGTCGCCATAGGACTGGCTCAGCGAGAAGCGCGGCAGCCCGTGCAGGCCCAGGCTCACATGCGCGACGCCGGAGTGCTGGCCGAACGCCGCCACGAACCCAGCGCGCTCGACCGCCTGCGCCACCCGCCGCGTCCACTCGCCATAGGGATAGGCGAACAACTGCGGCTGGCTCGCGAATCCCGCGCCCAGTTCGGCACGCAGGCGCTCGGCCGAGCGCTGGATGTCGGCCTCGACGCGTTCGATCGGCGCGGAGCCCATGCGCAGGTCGGCGGCGCCCTGGCTGCCGATGCCGACGCCCGCGGCATGGAGCGCGCGCACCTCGTCCCAGCTCATGTAGTCGGCGCTGCCCTGGGCGATGCGGTCGGTCGGCAGGAAGACCGTGAAGGGCAGCCCGGCGTCGCGCAGCCGCGGCCAGGCGTCGCGATAGACCGAGCGCAGGCCGGAATCGAAGGTCAGCGCCACCGCGCGGTCGGGCAGCTCGGCGCCCTGGCGCAGCGCCTCGACGATGTCGGCCAGCTTCATCACCGTGTAGGGGCCG
>JAEULC010000491.1 GCA_016792605.1 Rhodospirillales bacterium | reverse complement strand
TGAGCCTGCCGATGCACGGCTACATGGACGACGCGACGGCGCATCGGATCTGCGATGCGGTGGCCGCCGCCGTCGCCCGCTGATCTTGAGGTGTTGCCGATGATCGCCCGCGACCTGAAAGCCAAGCTCGTCAACAAGAAGGCCCGGATCGGCGTGATCGGGCTGGGCTATGTCGGCCTGCCGCTGATCGAGGCGTTCAACGACAAAGGCTTCGACACGCTGGGCTGCGACATCGATCCCGGCCGCGTGAAGGGCCTGAACGCCGGCAAGTCGCCGATCAAGATCATCGCCGACAGCCGGGTCAAGGCGATGGTGGCGAGCGGCCGGTTCACGGCGACGACCGACTTCGCGCGGCTGAAGACCTGCGACGCGATCATCGTCTGCGTGCCGACGCCGCTGACCCGCCACCGCGAGCCTGATATCTCCTACGTCGTCGACACCGGCCGCACCATCGCGCGCCATCTGCGCCGCGGCCAGCTCGTCGTGCTCGAGTCGACTACCTATCCCGGCACGACGATCGAGGATTTGAAGCCGGTGCTCGAGGCCTCCGGCCTCAAGTCGGGCAAGGGCTTTTTCCTCGCCTACTCGCCCGAGCGCGAGGATCCGGGCAACCCGCATTACGGCACCCGCGTGATCCCCAAGGTCGTGGGTGGCGACGGCAAGACGGCGCGGGCGCTGGCGGTCGCGATGTACGGCCAGGTGGTGGTCTCGACCGTGCCGGTCTCCTCGACCCAGACCGCCGAGGCGGTGAAGCTGACCGAGAACATCTTCCGCTCGGTCAACATCGCGCTGGTCAACGAGCTGAAGGTCATCTTCACCAAGATGGGCATCGACATCTGGGAGGTGATCGAGGCCGCCAAGTCGAAGCCCTTCGGCTACATGCCGTTCTATCCCGGCCCGGGCCTGGGCGGGCACTGCATCCCGATCGACCCCTTCTACCTCACCTGGAAGGCGCGCGAGTTCAACGTCGCCACGCGCTTCATAGAGCTTGCGGGCGAGGTGAACCACGCCATGCCCGAGTACGTGATCAACGTGCTGGCCGACGCGCTCGACCGGCGCTTCGCCAAGGGACTCAACGGCGCCAGGGTCCTGCTGGTCGGCATGGCCTACAAGAAGAACGTCGACGACATCCGCGAGAGCCCGGCCTTCAAGCTGATGGAACTGCTGCAGGAGCGCCAGGCCACGGTCGACTACTACGACCCCTTCGTGCCGGTAATCCCCAAGACCCGCGAGCACGGCGCGCTGGCGGGCATCCGCAGCATCAAGTGGAACAAGCGCGGCTTCGCCCGCTACGACGCGGCGCTGATCTGCACCGACCACGACAAGGTGGACTACGCCACCCTGGTCGAGGGCAGCAGGCTGGTGATCGACTCGCGCAACGCCACCAAGTCCGTGAAGGCGCACCGCGACCGGATCGTGGCGGCGTAGCGGCAGGCCGGGGGGCGTCATGAAGGTCCTGCACGTCCTCGATCACTCCCTACCGCTGCAGAGCGGCTACGTCTACCGCACCTTGGGAATCCTGCGCGCCCAGCGCGGCTTCGGCTGGGAGACGCGGCACCTCACCTCGCCGCGCAACAACCCCAGCGCGACACCCAGCGAGACCGTCGACGGCTGGGAGTTCCTGCGCACGCCGGCCCCAACGCTGCCCGGCGCGAAACTGCCGATCCTGCGTGAGTTCGCCGAGATGGCCGCGACGGCCAAGCGTCTGCGCCAGGCGGTCGCCGCCGAGCGGCCCGACATCATCCACGCGCATTCCCCGCTGCTGAATGCCCTGCCCGCGATCCGCGTGGGACGCGCGGCGGGCATCCCCGTGGTCTACGAGGTGCGCGCCCTGTGGGAGGACGCCGCCGTCGACCTCGGCCACAGCAAGGAGGGCGACCTTCGCTACCGCGCGACCCGCGCCGCCGACACCTACGCCCTGAAGCGGGCAGATGGCGTCGTGGCGATCTGCCGCGGCCTGAAGGACGACATCGCCGCGCGCGGCATTCCGGCCGATCGCCTGGCGGTGGTGCCCAACGCCGTCGACAACATCCCTCCCCTTGATGCCGACCGCGGCGCCGGCCGGCGGATGCGCGCGCAGCTCGGCATCGCCGACAAGTTCGTCCTCGGCTTCATCGGCTCCTTCTACCACTACGAAGGGCTCGTCTTCCTGCTGCAGGCGATGCCCGAGCTGCTGAAGGCCGTGCCCAACCTGCACGTGCTGCTGGTAGGCGGCGGGCCGGAGGACCAGAAGCTGCGCGCGCTTGCCGAGGACCCTGCCTTGAAGCCGGCCGTCACCTTCACCGGCCGCGTGCCGCATGCCCAGGTGCCGGGCTACTACCAGGCCGTCGACCTGCTCGCCTGCCCGCGCCTGAAGATGCGGCTGACCGATCTGGTGACGCCCTTGAAACCGCTGGAATCGATGGCGCAGGGCGTCGCCGTGCTGGTCTCGGATGTCGGCGGGCATCGCGAGCTGGTGGAACACAACCGCACCGGCCTGATGTTCCAGGCGCAGAACCTGCCCTCGCTGGTGGCCGAAGTCGCCCGCGCCGCCAGCTCGCCCACCCTGCGGCAGCAGCTCGTCGCCACCGCGTACGACCACGTACGGCTGGAGCGGAGTTGGGAGGCCTGTGCGCAGCCCTACCGGGCGCTCTACGACAGGCTCCTGGCCGCCCGCCGTTGACGCCGGCGCCGGGCGACCCGGCGCGGCAGCCCCCACAGCAAGTTTCGTTGCCGTAACAAGCATCAAGGGCTAGTTTTAACCAATCGGCAACCAAGTTCCTTTAGCTATCCCGATGTCCTCGGAGGCTTCTCCCTTGCCGCGTCCGCTTCGAGTCCTTTCGGTCCTGGGTACGCGCCCGGAGGCCATCAAGATGGCCCCGCTGGTCAAGCGCCTGGCCACGACCGCCGGGATCGAGCATGCGGTCTGCGTCACCGGCCAGCACCGGCAGATGCTCGACCAGGTCCTGGCCCTGTTCGCCATCAAGCCGGAATATGACCTGAACCTGATGCGCGCCGGACAGACCCTGACCGACGTGACGATCGCGGTGTTGACCGCCTTGCCGCCGGTCATCGCTGAATTCAAGCCGGACCGCATCCTGGTCCAGGGCGACACGACGACCGCGATGGCAGCCGCGCTCTCCGCCTTCTACCACCGCGTCAAGATCGGCCATGTCGAGGCCGGCCTGCGCACCCGCGACTTCGACAATCCCTGGCCCGAAGAGATGAATCGGCGCGTCGCCGACGTGATCGCCGACCAGTTCTATGCCCCCACCGCCGAGTCGCGGCAGAACCTGCTGGACGAGGGGACCGACCCGAAGCGCATCTTCGTGACCGGCAACACCGTGATCGACGCGCTGCTGGACGTGGTGGCGCGCTTCGAGCGCGAGCCGGCGCTGAAGAGCGAGCTTGCGGCCCGCTTCCCGTTCCTGGCGCCGGATAAGCGCATGGTCCTGGTCACCGGCCACCGCCGAGAGAGCTTCGGCGCCGGGTTCGAGCGCATCTGCCACGCGATCAAGCGCCTCGCCGAGACACCCGATGTGCAGGTCGTCTACCCCGTGCACCTGAACCCGAACGTGCGCGAACCCGTCGGCCGGCTGCTCGGCAACCATCCGCGCATCCACCTGATCGAGCCGCAGGACTACCTGCCGTTCGTCTACCTGATGAACGCGTGCTACTTTATCATCACCGACTCGGGCGGCGTGCAGGAAGAGGCGCCATCGCTCGGCAAACCGGTGCTGGTCATGCGCGACACGACGGAGCGGCCGGAGGCCGTTACCGCCGGCACGGTCCGCCTGGTCGGCACCAACACCGACCGCATCGTCGCCGAGGCCCAGCGGCTGCTCGACGATCCGGCCGCCTACGCGACCATGAGCCGCGCCCATAATCCCTACGGCGACGGAAAAGCGTCGCAGCGCATCATCCAGGAGTTGGCCCGTGAAG
>JAEULC010000486.1 GCA_016792605.1 Rhodospirillales bacterium | reverse complement strand
ACGACCAGCGCGCCGGCCAGCACGGTGACGACGGCGCCGGCCAGCCGGCCAGCCACGTAGAGCAGGACTCTCGTCACGCGATTCCCTTCGCATTCCCGGGGATCGCGCCCGCGCGCGACCCCCGGGAGCCGATCTGGGGCGTTATCCCAGCTTGATCGAGGCGAACTGGTCGCCGAAGTTCGAGTACGGCAACTGCGTGAAGCCGGTGACCTTGGTGGTCATCAGGTTGTGGATGTTCGAACAGAAGGCCGGGAAGAACGCCGCTTCCTCGATCGCGATGTCCTCGGCCTGCTTGTAGAGCGCGCCGCGCTTGGCGGGGTCGAGCTCGCCGCGGGCCTGCTCGCACAGCGCATCGATCTTGGCGTTGCTGTAGCCGTAGAAATTGCGCCAGCCCTTGGTGCTCAGGATCTCGCCGACATACTCGTCCGGGTCGATCGGCCCCAGCCAGCCCCACACGCTGGCCTGGAAGTCGCCGGACTTCTGGCGGGCGTAGACCGTGTTGGCCTCGTTCACCTCGACCGTGAACTTGGTGCCCAGCGTCTGGTTGACCTGCAATGCGAACACCTCGACGGTCCGCTTCCACCAGCTCGAACCCCAGCACAGCACCGGGATCTCGGCGGCGTACTTTGCGTGCTTGGACTTCGCCAGTTCTGCCTTGGCCGCCGTTGCGTTGTACTTGGCAACCTCGCGCACCTTGGTTTCGTAGGCATAGGTGAGCGACGGCGGGATCAACCCGTGCGACGGCACGCCCTCGCCGAACAGAACGACCTTGACCATGGCGTTGCGGTCGAACGCCATCGACACGGCGCGGCGGAAATGCACGTCGTCGAACGGCGCCTTGCGGTGGTTGACCGAAATGAAGCGGCAGTTCATGCCCGGCTGCTTCAGGACCTTCAGCGTCTTGTCCTGCTCCAGGGTCGGGATGTCGGCGAACGGCGCGGTGCTGGTCAGGTCGATCTGGCCGCCCTTCAGCGCGGTCACGCCGCTCGATTCCTCGGCGATCAGCGGCACCTCGATCGTGGCGATGCTCGGCTGTCCCTTCACGAAGTAATCCTCGTGCGCGACCAGCGTGATGCTCTCGTTCGCCTTCCAGGTCTTGAGCTTGTAGGCGCCGGTGCCTACTGGCGCCTTGCCGAAGGCTTCGGCTCCCATCGCCTCGACCACCTTCTTCGGGACGATCTGCGTGCCGGTGCGCGCATTGCACAGGAAGGTCAGCAGCGGTGCGAAGGGCTGCTTGGTGATGATCTGGACGGTGTAGGGGTCGATGATCTTGACCTCCTTCACCTCCGACACCTTGCCTTTGTTCGGCGAGGCAAGCTTTTCATCCTGCAGGCGCTCGATCGAGAACTTCACGTCCTCGGCGGTCATCTCGCTGCCGTCGTGGAACTTCACGCCCCGGCGCAGCTTGAACTCGATCGTCGTCGGATCCTTGGGAGTGAAGGACTCGGCCAGGTCCGGCACGATCTCCATCTTGGCGTTCAGCTTCACCAGGCCGTTGAACAGCGCCCAGACCAGGTAGGCCTCGGGGATCAGCGAATGCTTGCCCGGGTCAAGGGTGTTGATGACGGCGTAGCCGGTGATCCCGGCGCGCAGCGTGCCCGCGGCGGCCTCGGCGGTGCCCGCCAGCCAGGGCGGCGTGAGCCCGGCGATCGCCGCCGTCGCGGCGCTCGCTCCCAGCATCCTGCGGCGATTGATGGTGAATTTCCCTTTGGACATGATGCTCCCCCTTCGATCGGCCGTGCCGCCGCCACCGGCGGGTCGTCGGCCAAGACAGGGAAGGGGCGCAAGCATACGCCATGCCGCACTCTCCCACCCCACCAATCCCATAGGGTCGGGGCGGGTATGCGGTCAAATGTCCTGATGTGCCGAGTCTATGCCGTCATGTAATACGATTTTCGCGCAGCTTTGTGGCACGCTGCGGACGGTCATCGCGGAAGGCCGGCGCGCAGCAGCACGTTGCGCCGCTTCCGCAGGATCGACAGGAAGACGCGGGCGACGCGCGAGAGGGGCCGGTGCGTCGGATACAGGATACCCACCAGGAACTCGATCCGCGGCCGGAACGGGATCGCGACCACGCCGCGCCCGGCGTAGTCGGCCGCGGTGAACGGATCGACCAGGCCGACGCCGACGCCGTGGCGCACGAGGTCGCAGATCACCGCGTTCGCCTGGGTTTCCACAATGATGCGGCGGGGGATGCCGGCGCGCTCGAAGACGCGGTCGGTCAGGTGACGCCCGGCCTGGTCGCGCGGCAGGACGATGAACGGCATGCCCTGGACATCCGCCGGCCGCGCATAGGTCCTGCCCTGCAGGGGATGGCCGGCGGGCACGATCAGGTATTCCGGTGCGCGGCAAAACACCTCCGTCTCCAGCCCTGTGCGATGGAACGGAAACGTGCCGATGCCGAAGTCCACGTGCTGGGCCGCCACGGTCTCCTCGACCCGCGCCGACATGTTCACCTCGGCGGTGATGGTGACGTTCGGGTGTTCCTGGTTGAACTCCCGGATCGCCGCCGGCAGGAAACCCAGGCCGATCGCCGGCATCGCGGCGATGTGCAGGTGCCCGGCGCGCGCCGTGCCGATATCGGCGGCGATCTCGCGGATCTTCTCGACCGACACGAAGGTCCGCTCGACCTCGTTGTAGAGGATCCGGGCCTCGGCGGTTGGCGCCAGACGGCCCTTGCTGCGATCGAACAGCGTGATCCGCACCTCCTTCTCCAGCCGCCCCAGCAGGCGGCTGACCGCGGGCTGCGACACGCCCATCAGCGCGGCGGCGCCGCTGACCGTGCCGGCCAGCATGGTGGCGCGGAAGGCTTCGAGCTGACGGACGAACATGGCGGCCCGCTGGTCCCCCCGGCGGTCAAGGATTCCTGCGTCCTGTATAGCCCGTCCATGCGCGCGCTGTCAGGCAGAGGCCAGTCATGACCGGTCCTGGCGTCGATGTCGCCGCGCGCCTGGCGGCCTGGTCGTCCGCGGTCGACGCGGGCGCGCTGCCCCCAGACGTGTCGGCTGGCGCCATTCGCTGCATTCTGGACGCGACCGGCGTGGGCCTGGCCGCGCTCGACAGGCCGGTCGTCGTCGCCACGCGACGCCTGGCCGACGCACCGGGCGACTGCACGCTGATCGGGCGGCGCGAACGCGTTTCCGCCGTCGGCGCGGCCATGGTCAATGCC
>JAEULC010000482.1 GCA_016792605.1 Rhodospirillales bacterium | reverse complement strand
CGCCAGGGCGAGCGCGTGATGACGGTCGACCAGGACGACGAGGACGCGCGCCGCGCCGTCACGCTCTACACCACCATCGACACGGCGGGCGCGAAGGCGAGCTGGCTGGCGCTGTGGCCGGTCACCGGCCGCACGCACCAGCTCCGCGCCCATTGCGCCCTGATCGGGACGCCGATCCTCGGCGACGGCAAGTACGGCGAGTTCGGCGCCGACATGGGCGACAGCGTCGCCAGGCGCCTACACCTGCACGCGCGCTCGATCGAGATCCCCCACCCCGCCGGCGGGATCCTCAAGGTCACAGCGCCGCTGCCCAGGGACCTGCGCCAGACCTGGGAGACGTTGGGCTTCGACGCGGACCGGGGCGCCGACGCCGACCCGTTCGAGGACGCCGAACCTTGACCTTGCCCCTGCTGGAAGGCCTAGACACGGTCCTGCGGTTAACCGATGCGGAGGAGTCCGGCGATGCGCACGACGATCCTGGCGGCCCTGGGCGCGATCCTGCTCGCCCTTCCGGCGATGGCGCAGGACCAGCAGGCCGCGCCGCAGCGCGGGGGCTGCGCCAGCGGGTTCTGCTCGATGTCGAACGCCCCGGCGCAGGACGCGGGCGCGGAGTCCGACATCGACGCGGTCGAGGCCGACATGAAGCGCCAGCTTTCGGGCCAGCGCCAGCCGCGCCAGCAGATGGCCGGCATGATGGGCATGTGCCCCTGCATGCGCATGATGTCGATGATGATGCAGGGCCGCGGCATGCAGGGAATGGGCATGGGCATGGGCGGCATGAACATGCCCCACATGAACATGCCCAGCATGAACATGCAGGACATGCCAGGCATGTCGCCGATGCCGGGGAAGGCGCCGCCCAAGACCGAGTAGGCGGGCTTCTCCGGCCGGCGGCGGGGCGCGCATGAGCGTCCTCGACCGCCCGCGCCTCGTGCTGTTCGATTTCGACGGCACGCTGGTCGACAGCCAGCACTCGATCGTCGCGTCCTTCGCCGAGGCCTGCCGGGTGCATGCCATCGCGGACGTCGACCCGACCGCGATCCGCCAGCAGATCGGTTTGCCGCTGGCGATTGCGATCGCCGAGTCCGTGCCGGCCTGCCACCGCGATCGCGCGGCGGACATCGCCGAGAGCTACAAGCTGGCGCATCGCGCGCTGGCGGCCGCGAATGCCGACCATGATCCGCTTTTTCCCGGGGCGGCGGACGCGCTGGTCGCCCTGCACGAAGCCGGCGCCGTCCTGGGCATCGCCACCGGCAAGGGGCGGCGCGGTCTGGTCAACACGCTCACCAGGCATCGCCTGTTCGACCGGTTCACGGTCCTGCGCACCGCCGAAGACGGGCCGGGCAAGCCCGACCCGTTCATGATCCGCTCGGCGCTGGGCGAGACCGGCATCGACGCCGCGGACGCGATCATGATCGGCGACACGGTGTTCGACATGGCGATGGCGCGCAATGCCGGCGTTCCGGCGATCGGCGTCGCCTGGGGCTATCACCAGCCCGACGCGCTGCGCGACGCCGGCGCGGTTGGCGTGGTCGAGAGCTTCGACGCCCTGGTCGGCGTCCTGCAGGAAAGAGGATTCGCGCAATGAAGCGCTGGTACAAGTCGGCAGCGACGGTTCCGGCCGAAGGCGGCTTCGGCATCGCGCTCGACGGCAAGCCGCTCAACACGCCAGCGCGCACGCCGGTCGTGGCGCCGACCCTGGCGCTGGCCGAGGCCGTGGCCGAGGAATGGGCCGCGCAGGGCGACACGATCCAGCTCGCCACGATGCGCTTCACCAAGCTGCTGGCGACCGCGCACGACCAAGTGCGCCCCGATCCGACCCACGCCATCGGCCAGATTGCCGAATACGCGACCAGCGACCTCCTCTGCCATCGCGCCGAGGCGGGTACCGCGTTGCGCAAGCGCCAGGACGCGCTGTGGCAGCCGATCCTCGACTGGGCCGTACTGCGCTACGACGCGCAGCTTCCCGTGGCCGAGGGCGTGATGCCCAGCCGCCCGTCCAAGGCCGCGCTTGCCGCGATCCGGCTGGCGGTGGCCGAGCACGACTGGCTGCGGCTGGCGGGGCTGTTTGTCATCACCACGACCGCCGGGTCGGTGCTGCTGGCCCTGGCCTTGGCGGAACGGCGCATCGACATCGACGCGCTCTGGGCCGCTGCCGATCTCGACGAGGCCTATCAACGCGAGAACTGGGGCGACGACCCGATGGCGGCCCAGCGCCGATCGGAGGTCGAGGCCGACCTGCGCGCGGCAGCCCGCTACCTGGCCCTGCTGCGTCCCTGAGCCAAAGCTCCTTGGCCCAATGCCCCTTGGCAGGGCCGGTCAAACCGTTGATGCTGGGCGCAAACCAGGGCTGCCGGGGGGCGGCCGCGAGGGGAAGGCATGCAGCACATCATCCGGCAGCTCGAGGAAATGCGCGACCGCGCGCGGGCCGGCGGCGGCGAGCGCCGGGTCAAGACGCAGCACGACAAGGGCAAGCTGACGGCGCGCGAGCGCATCCAGCTCTTCCTCGATCCCGACTCCTTCGAGGAGTGGGACATGTTCGTCGAGCACCGCTGCAACGATTTCGGCATGGAGGCGCAGAAGGTGCCGGGCGACGGCGTGGTGACGGGCTACGGCACCGTCAACGGCCGCCTGGTCTTCGTGTTCAGCCAGGACTTCACCGTGTTCGGCGGTTCCTTGAGCGAGGCGCATGCAGAGAAGATCTGCAAGATCATGGACCAGGCGATCAAGGTCGGCGCGCCGGTGATCGGGCTCAACGACTCCGGCGGCGCCCGCATCCAGGAAGGCGTCGCCTCGCTCGCGGGCTACGCCGAGGTGTTCCAGCGCAACGTGCTGGCGTCGGGCGTCGTGCCCCAGGTCTCGCTGATCATGGGTCCCTGCGCCGGCGGCGCGGTCTACTCGCCGGCGATGACCGACTTCATCTTCATGGTCGAGGATTCGAGCTACATGTTCGTCACCGGCCCCGACGTGGTGAAGACGGTGACGCACGAGACGGTGACGCAGGAGGAGCTGGGCGGCGCCGTTACCCACACGACGCGCTCGGGCGTGGCAGACCTTGCCTTCCCGAACGATGTCGAGGCGCTGCTGCAGCTCCGCCGGTTCATCGACTTCCTGCCGACCTCGAACCGCGCCAAGCCGCCGGTGCGGCCCACGGCGGATTCGCCGGACCGCGAGGAGGCGTCGCTCGACACGCTGATCCCGGCGAACCCGAACAAGCCCTACGACATGAAGGAGTTGATCCAGAAGGTCGTGGACGAGGGTGACTTCTTCGAGCTGCAGCCGAACTACGCCCGCAACATCATCACGGGCTTCGCGCGCATCGAGGGCTCGACGATCGGCATCGTCGCCAACCAGCCGATGGTGCTGGCGGGCTGCCTCGACATCGACTCGTCGCGCAAGGCGGCGCGCTTCGTGCGCTTCTGCGACTGCTTCGAGATCCCGATCGTCACCTTCGTCGACGTGCCCGGCTTCCTGCCCGGCACGGCCCAGGAGTACGGCGCGATCATCAAGCATGGCGCCAAGCTGCTCTACGCCTTCGCCGAGGCGACGGTGCCGAAGGTCACGGTCATCACCCGCAAGGCCTATGGCGGGGCCTACGACGTCATGGCGTCCAAGCACCTGCGCGGTGACGTGAACTTCGCCTGGCCGACGGCCGAGATCGCCGTCATGGGCCCGAAGGGCGCTGTCGAGATCATCTTCCGCGGCGACCTAAAAGATCCCAAGGCGATCGAAGCGCGCACCGAGGAATACCGGCAGAAATTCGCCAACCCCTTCGTCGCCGGGCATCGCGGCTTCATCGACGACGTGATCATGCCGCGCGCAACCCGCCGGCGCCTCGCCCGCTCGCTCGCCATGCTGCGCGACAAGAAGCTCGAGAACCCATGGAAGAAGCACGACAACATCCCGCTGTGAGCCTGACCTGATGTTCAAGAAAATCCTCATCGCCAATCGCGGCGAGATTGCGTGCCGGGTCATCAAGACGGCGCGGCGCATGGGCATCAAGACGGTGGCGGTCTATTCCGAGGCCGACGCGGACGCGCTGCACGTCAACATGGCGGACGAGGCGGTGGCGATCGGCCCCGCCGCGTCGGCCGAGTCCTATCTCGTCATCGACAAGATCGTCGCGGCCTGCAAGCAGACGGGCGCCGAGGCCGTGCATCCGGGCTACGGCTTCCTGTCGGAAAAAGGGCCGTTCTGCGCCGCGCTGGAGAAGGCCGGCATCGTCTTCATCGGTCCGACGCCCGACGCCATGGCGGCGATGGGCGACAAGATCGAGTCGAAGAAGCTCGCGTCGAAGGCCGGCGTGTCGACCGTGCCCGGCCATCTCGAGTCGATCCCGACCGAGGACGAGGCGGTGGCGATCGCCAGGCGCGTCGGCTACCCGGTCATGATCAAGGCCTCGGCCGGCGGCGGCGGCAAGGGCATGCGCATCGCGCGCAGCGACCAGGAGACGCGCGACGGCTTCAAGTCGGCGCGCAGCGAGGCGAAGTCGTCCTTCGCCGACGACCGCGTGTTCATCGAGAAATACGTCGAGGAGCCGCGCCACATCGAGATCCAGGTGCTGGCCGACGCCTACGGCAACACGGTCTACCTGGGCGAGCGCGAATGCTCGATCCAGCGCCGTCACCAGAAGGTGATCGAGGAGGCGCCAAGCCCGTTCCTCGACGAAAAGACGCGCCACGCGATGGGCGAACAGGCAGTCGCGCTGGCCAAGGCGGTCGACTACCGTTCCGCCGGCACGGTCGAGTTCATCGTCGACAAGGACCGCAATTTTTACTTCCTGGAGATGAACACGCGGCTGCAGGTCGAGCACCCGGTGACCGAGTACGTCACTGGCCTCGATCTGGTCGAGCAGATGATCCGCATCGCCAACGGCGAGAAGCTGGCGTTCACCCAGAAGGACGTGAAGCTCAAGGGCTGGGCGATCGAGGCCCGCGTCTATGCCGAGGACCCGACGCGCAACTTCCTGCCCTCGACCGGGCGCCTGGTGCGCTACCAGCCGCCGGCCGAGGACAAGCATGTCCGCGTCGACACCGGGGTATACGAGGGCGGCGAGATCTCAATCTACTACGACCCGATGATCGCCAAGCTGGTCGCCGGCGGTGCCACGCGCGCCGAGGCGACCGAGCGGATGCGCCAGGCGCTCGACGCGTTCTATATCCGCGGCCTGCGCCACAACATGGCGTTCCTGTCGGCGCTGGTCGCGCACCCGCGCTTCGCTCAGGGCAAGCTGTCGACCAACCTGATCGCCGAGGAATTCCCGGACGGGTTCCACGGCGCGACCCTGAACGACGCGGCGATGCGGGCGCTGGTTGCGGTCGCCGCGATGGTCCATCGCGTCAGCGCCGAGCGGGCGTCTAAGATCAGCGGCCAGTTGCCGGGCCACGGGCGCAAGCTCGACAACGAGCCGGTCGTGCGCCTGGGCAAGGCCTCGCACCAGGTCGTGGTCGCCCCGGCCGAGGGCGGCTGCGACGTCGTGGTCGACGGCAGGGCGATGTCGGTGCGCTCGCGCTGGGCGCCGGGCGAGCCGCTGTTCGCCGGCACGGTCGACGGCAAGGGGCTTGTCGTGCAGGTCGACCGCGAGGGCGTGGGCTGGCGCCTGTCGCATGGCGGCGTTTCGGTGCCGGCCGTGGTGCTGTCCAAGTTCGGCGCGGCGATGCTGGCGCTGATGCCCGAGAAGGCGCCGCCCGACACGTCGAAGTTCCTGCTCTCGCCGATGCCGGGCCTCCTGGCGCAGATCGCGGTCAAGGTGGGGCAGGAGGTCAAGGCCGGCGAGGCCTTGGCCGTGGTCGAGGCGATGAAGATGGAAAACGTGCTGCGCGCCGAGCGCGACGCCAAGGTCAAGGCCGTCCACGCCCAGCAGGGCGCGTCGCTGGCCGTCGACCAGAAGATCGTCGAGTTCGAGTAGCGGAGATTTCCGCATGGCCATCGCCGACGACGCCATCACCGTCCGCGTCCGCATCGAAGGCCGCGTCCAGGGCGTGTGGTATCGCGCCTGGACGGTGAAGGAGGCGAGCGCGCGGGATCTCCAGGGCTGGGTGCGCAATCGCGGCGACGGCTCGGTCGAGGCGCTGTTCCACGGGCCGCTGGAAACGGTGCGCGACATGGTCGAGGCCTGCCGCAAGGGCCCGGCCAAGGCGCGCGTCGAGCACATCGCCGAGCACCCGGCCGAGCCGCCGACCGAAAGCGGCTTCCGCCAGCTTCCAGACGAGTAGGCCTACCGGGCGAACGCCTGATCGAACGTATCGCGGAGTGCCTGGTCGAGCGCCGCCATGTCGGCCGTGACGCCCAGGTCCTTCAGCGACGTCACGCCGAAGCGCGCCTCGCTGATGCCGCAGGGCACGATGCCGGCGAAGGCCTTCAAGTCCGGGTCCACGTTCACCGCCAGGCCGTGATAGGTGACCCAGCCGCGCACCCGCACGCCCAGGGCCGCGATCTTGTCCTCCCGGCCGCCACCGCGGTCGACCCAGATGCCGACCCGGCCCGCGCGCCGCTCGCCCTTAACCCCCAGCCGGGCCAGGGACAGGATCGCCCATTCCTCCAGGCCGTGGACATAGCGCCTGAGGTCCTGGCCGCGCCGGCGCAGGTCGAGCATCACATAGGCGATGCGCTGGCCGGGCCCGTGATAGGTGTGCCGGCCGCCCCGGCCGGTCTGGTGGACCGGGATGCCGTTTGGGTCCAGAAGCTCGCCAGGATCGGCGCTGGTGCCCGCCGTGTAGACCGGGGGGTGCTGGAGCAGCCAGACCAGCTCGCGCGCATCCCCGGGGCCTCCAGCGCCCTCCCGGATGGCCGCCACCCGGTCCTCCATGGCCTTGATGGCGGCCAGGTAGTCGACCTGAACGGCGGAAACCCGCCATTCCGGGGACAGGACG
>JAEULC010000240.1 GCA_016792605.1 Rhodospirillales bacterium | reverse complement strand
GCTCTGGCGCGGCAGCACGATCACGCGCTCCAGCAGCTCCGGCGCAAGGGCGCGATAGCGTCCGAGCAGCAATTCGGCCCAATGCGGGTCGCCGCCATGGAGCAGCAGCAGGTGCCCCTCGGGGTCGCGGCGCAGGATCTCCAGAAACGGGCGGTCGAGTTCCGGGTGGATCTTGAACAGGTTCTGGGCGCAGAAATAGAGTCGCGGCGCCGCCGGCAGGCCGTACGCTGCGCGATCCTTCAGCGGATCCGGGCGCGGCGGGCGGCGATAGGACATCGGCAGGCCGCCGAGGCGCACGAGCTTCTCGCTGTAGTGATCGTCGCCGTCCGCGGGTTCGGCCGCATCGCAGCTGAGGAAGTAGTCGACCGTCGGAATCCCGGTCGTGACCGGATGGCCCCAGGTGACGCATTGCACCGGCGCCAGCCGCGCGAAGGCGAGAAAATAGGTCATCGGCTCCATGCCGATGTCCGGATAGAACAGCACGTCCAGCCGACGCGCCGCGATCTCCTGCCGGGCCTGGTCGAGATCGGCGAACAGCGTCACGACCTCGGCAGCATGTCCGGCGATTTCGGCGGCCACGGCGTCCTGCTGCTTGTTGAACGAGAAGATGAAGACCTCGTAGCGCCCCGTCGCGGCCATGTGCTGGATCAGGTTCAGCATCAGCCGGCCGATGGAGTGGTCGCGCAGGAAGCGCGAGCAGAGGCCGACGCGCAGCTTCGCGCCCGACGCCCGCGCCTGCGTGCAATGCGGCGCGGTGAACAGCAGCGATGGACACGCCTTGGCCAGGATGCGCGCCATCGCCTGCGCCAGCGCCTTGTCGTTGCCGCCCTGATAGGCGAGCGCGAACAACGTCGAGCCGATCTCGCGCATCGGGTCGCTGACCTGCAGCGGCCTGGCTTCCATCGCTGTCAGTGCAGCAGCAAAGGCAGCGCGGGCCGTGTCGATCTCGGCCGCCGATTTCGGCACCAGCGGCATCGTCATCGCCGCCTTGATCCGCACGCCGTCATTGTTGCCGAGTGCCAGCGCCTGCTCGTAGGCCTCGCGCGACTCCTTCCAGTAGCCCTGCTCCTTCAGCGTATTGCCCAGGTTGACCAGGGCCGCCGGAAGCGGCCGCGCCGCCAGCGACAGGCGGTAGTGCTTCACCGCCTCACCGTAGACCTTCGCCTCGCTCAGCAGATTGGCAAGGTTCAGATGCGCGCCTGCATGCCTGGGATCGAGCTGAATCGCCCGTTCGTAGCTTCGCGCGGCCGCGTTCGGATCGCCTGTCCGGCCCAGCACGATCCCGAGATTGTAGTGCGCTGCGACGAAGTCGGGCTTCAGCGCGATGGCGCGTTCCAGGCAGCTCCGCGCCTCGTCCAGCTTGCCGGCCGTGTTGAGCAGCGCGCCCAGATTGCCGAGCAGCGCGGCATCGGCGGGCCGCGCCTGCGAGGCGCGGCGCATGTGCTCGACCGCCGCGTCGGCCAGACCCAGCGCGGGGGCGATCGCGGCGAGGCGCGGCTCGGCGTCGAGCGCCGCGCGCTTCCGCGCCATCGTGTCGTAGAGCCGCCTCGCCTCGTCGCGCTTGCCGGCCTTCAGCGCAGCCTCGGCGGCGGCCAGCGATTTCGGATCGCTCAACGGGAAGCGCTCAAGCGGCCCGTTCGACGACCAGGATGGTGCCCTTGACGCCCGTCACCACGATCGCGGTCCCGGCGGGCAGGTCGGCGCCCTCGACGCGCCAGGTCGAGTCATCGACCTTCACCTGGCCGCGCCCGTTGACGATCGGCTGGTCTAGGCTCAGGCGCCGGCCGACATACTGCTCGCCGCGGCGGTTGAGCGTCGGCAGGTCGGTCTCGGTCGGGTTGCGCCGCTGGTAGTAGCGCCAGCTCCAGACGATGACGATCGCCAGGAGGGCGAAGATCAGCCCTTCCCACTGCCAGCCCAGCGTCGGGGCGACATAGGCGATAAGACCGGTGATCGCCGCCGCGATGCCGAGCCAGAGCAGGAAGACGCCGGGCGCCACGACTTCCAGCACCATCAGGATGCCGGCCAGAATCCACCAGTGCCAGAACAAGAGCTCGTCCATCGCGTGCTCCTAGCGCTGCTCCCAGGGCCCTTTGCCCGCCGGGGCCGATCCGCCGCCACCGCCGCCCGTGGCCTGCTTCGCCAGCTCGGCGATGCCGCCGATGGCGCCGATCACGCCCGTCGCCTCCAGCGGCATGAAGATGACTTTCTGGTTGTGCGCCGAGCCGATCTTCTGCAGCGCGTCGACGTATTTCTGGGCGATGAAGTAATTGACTGCCTGCACGTTGCCCTTGGCGATCGCCTCGGAGACCATCGAGGTCGCCTTGGCCTCGGCCTCGGCCGCGCGCTCGCGCGCCTCGGCGTCGCGAAACGCGGATTCACGCCTGCCCTCGGCGGCGAGGATCGCGCTCTGCTTCTCGCCGTCGGCCTTGAGGATCTGCGCCTGGCGCACGCCCTCGGCTTCCAGGATGTTGGCGCGCTTCTCGCGCTCGGCCTTCATCTGCCGCGTCATCGCCTCGACCATCGCCGCGGGCGGCGAGATATCCTTGATCTCGATGCGCGTGATCTTGATGCCCCAGGGCTCTGTCGCGCTGTCGACGACGCCTAGGAGCTGGGCGTTGATCTTGTCGCGCTGCGACAGGAGCTCGTCGAGGTCCATCGAGCCCATGACCGTGCGGATGTTGGTCATGGTCAGCTGCATGATCGCGTTCTCGAGGAAGTTGACCTCGTAGCTGGCCTTGGCCGCGTCGAGAACCTGGAAGAACACCACCCCGTCGACGCTGACCATGGCGTTGTCGCGGGTGATGACCTCCTGGGTCGGCACGTCCAGCACCCGCTCCATCATGTTGACCTTGTTGCCGATGCGGTCGACGAACGGAACGATGAGGTTGAGGCCGGGCCGGAGCGTGGTGGTGTAGCGGCCGAAGCGTTCGACGGTCCATTCCATGCCCTGCGGCACGGACTTGACGCCCATCAGGATGATGATCACCGCCAGCACGACGACGACCAGGACGAAGATCGAGAACGCGCCCATGTCCACCCCTATCCCCCTATCGACCGGCTCGCGCGATCATAGGCCTGCCCGCGAATCCTGGCCAGAGCGAACGGCGCCGGCGCGAACGATGCTCAGATCAGCCGGTTCTCGGCCACGATCGCCGGCAGCTCCGGCTTGCCCTCGTTTAGCTCGACCTCGCGGATGTCGCCGGCGCGCTTGGTCACCTTGTCGGCCGAGATACGGATCTCGCGAATGTCCTTGTCGGCCTGCTGGAAGTGCTTCTGCAGATTGTCGACGCGGTCGTCGAGCCGCGCGATATCGACCAGAAGCTTGCCGACTTCGCGCTGGATCAGGTGCGCCTGCTCGCGCATCTGCACGTCCTTGAACACGGCGCGCACCGTGTTGAGCGTTGCCCAGAGCGTGGTCGGCGACACGATGAACACGCGCGCGCGATAGGACTCCTGCACCAGCGCCTCGTGGTTGGCGTGCAGCTCGGCATAGACCGCTTCCGAGGGCAGGAACATCAGCGCCGCCTCGGCGGTTTCGCCCGGCACGATGTACTTGTCGCGGATGTCGGCGATGTGCTTCTGGATCGCGACGACGAAGCCGCGCTGCGCCTGCTTGCGCTGCGCCTCGTCGCCTGCGGCGAGCATCGCGCGCCAAGCCTCGAGCGGGAACTTGCTGTCGACCACGATCGGCCCGGGCGGGTTGGGCAGCTTGAGCAGGCAGTCCGCGCGCTTGCCGTCGCCGACCGGCGCCTGGAAGGCGTAGGCGGCGGGAGGCAGGACCTGGCGCACCAGGTCCTCCAGCATCACCTCGCCGAAGGCGCCGCGCGACTGCTTGTTCTGCAGGATGTCGCGCAGGCCCACGACATGGGCCGACAGCTCGGCCAGCGAGGCCTGGGCCGCGTCGATCCTGACCAGGCGCTCGCGCAGGCCGGTCACCGTGTCGGTGGTCTGCTTGGCCGATTTCTCCAGGGATTCGCCCATCTTGCCGGAGAGCTCCGCCAGGCGCTTGGCAACCGTCTCGCCCAGCGCCCGCTCCTGCTCCTGGAGCTGCCGGGCGAGCTCGGCCTTGGCCGCCTCCTGGGTCTGGGCCATCTGCTCCAGCCGGCCGGCGAGCCCGGCAAGCTGGGCGGGATCGACCGCCGGCGCCTCGGCCGCGCCACGACGCCCCAGGACGAGCGCCAGCACGGCGCCGATCGCGAGCGCCAGGCCGGCAAAAAGCAGGAGTTCCAGGCTGGTAAAGGTCATGTCCGCTATGCATGGCAGTCTAGCACAGCCGTTCCGCCGGCCCGGCCCGCCTTGACCCCACCAGCCCGAACCCCTATCTCCACAACACGTTCACCCACCCCTTTGGCGATCCTCCATGGCGATCCTGCCCATCATCGTGGCGCCCGATTCGCGCCTGAAGCTCAAGAGCCAGCCGGTCCGGCAGGTGGATGCCGAAACGCGCCAGCTGATGGACGACATGCTGGCGACGATGTACGCGGCGCCCGGCATCGGCTTGGCGGCGCCGCAGGTCGGCGTGCTGAAGCGCGTGATCGTGCTGGACGTGGCCAAGGAGGGCGAGGACAAGCAGCCGCTGATGATGGCCGATCCCGAGATCATCGCCGCCGCCGCCGAGGACATGACCTACGAGGAGGGCTGCCTCAGCCTGCCCTCGCACTACTCCGATGTCGTCCGCCCGGCCTGGGTGACGGTGCGCTACCGCGACCGCGACAACACGATCCGCGAGCTGAAGGCCGAGGGCCTGCTGGCGACCTGCGTGCAGCACGAGATCGACCACCTGGACGGGATCCTGTTCGTCGACCACATCTCGGCGCTGAAGCGCAACATGATCCTGCGCAAGCTCTTGAAGGCCAAGAAGAGCCAGGCGCTGGAAACGGCGTAGGCAGGTGCGTCAGCCGGCCGCTTCCTCGTGGCCGGGCCAGAAGATGATCAACTCGGCCAGGATGATGTTGACGGTTTCGCCGTCGTCCGACAGCGGGAAATAGCCGCACTCGAACATCCGCATGTCGTCGGCGCTGGTTTCCCAGTACACCTCGCCGCGCGAATAGACCGGCGCCCGGGCCGCGACGACGCTGTCGAACCGCTCCTTGAGCTGCCGCAGCGCCGATGGACGGTCCGCCATCAGCTCGGTCACGCGCTGGCCGGTAGCCGTCCTGCCGCGCCCCTCGGCCAGCTCCGTGCCCATCAGGCGGTAGCGGTAGTCCCCGTCGGGCAGAACATCGACCATCATCAGGGTCGGCATATGCGCGCGGATCTCGGCCGGGTCGATGTCTGCGCGCCGCGGCGCGAACCGGCCGGCACGCTTAGATTCCCAATAGGCGGCCAGTTCGCGGATGCGCTGGCTTTCGGGCGCGGCGACCTGACTCGCGCGCTGCGTCTTGGCGCCGCCCCCGATGCCGGGCGTCTCGATCGGCCAGAACAAGCGCCAGTCCCTCCCCGCCGGACCTTCTTGCGTGGCAATTGCCGCTGGTTCAGCAGTCTGCCAGACCGCGCCGAGACGTGGCAAATGCGCACATTGCATCCCTACCGAAAGATAGGGTCGACTCTAGCGGGGCCAGTAGGTCAGCAACTCCAGCAGCACGATATTGACGGTTTCGCCGTCCTCGGACAGCGGAAACGATCCGGATTCGAAGTGGCGCAGCTTGCCGTCGTCGCCGTCCCAGTAGACCTTGCCTTCGGAGAAGAGCGGCGCCCTGGACGCAACGACCTGGTCCAGCCGCGCGGTGAACAGGCGAACCACCTCGGGCTGGTCGCCGAACACCTCGGAAATGCGCCGCCCGGTGGCGTTGCGCCCGGGACCGGCGGCGAGCGCGGTGCCGACCAGGCGGTAGCGATAGTCGCCATCGGGCAGCACGTCGAGCAACAGCAGGTTGGGCATGTGGGAGCGGATGTCTCCAGGATCGATATCGGCGCGCCGTGGCGCCATGCGGCCCTGGCGCTTCGATTCCCAATAGGCAGCAAGCGCCTGGATTTCCGGGGTGGCCGGCGAAGCGATGATGCGGGCGTCGCGGATGGCGGGCCGGGCACCGGCCGATTGCAGCAGAAACACCGCGATCCTCTCCCCGACCGCCGCCTTCACCCGCGCCCGGCCATTTGTTAAGGAGCCTAACAAGGCCGGCTGAAACCGCCAGCGCCAAATCCGCACATATCCTTTTGTACATGCTAGGTTCCCGGCCGCCATGACCCTGCGCCTCGCCTTCTTCGGCACGCCCGAGTTCTCCGTCCCCGCCCTCCGGGCGCTCGTCGAGGCCGGGCACCAAGTGGTCCGGGTCTACACCCAGCCGCCCCGGCCGGCGGGCCGCGGCCAGGGCGAGCGGCCCTCGGCGGTGCACGGCGCGGCGAAGGCGCTGGGCATTCCGGTCGCCTATCCCGTGTCACTGAAGGACGTGGCAATCCAGGCGGATTTCACCGCGCTTTGCCGCCAGCCGGGGGGAGTCGATGGCGGGGTCGTGGTGGCCTACGGGCTGATCCTGCCCAGGGCGGTCCTGGAGGCGCCCCGGCTCGGCTGCCTCAACATCCACGCCTCGCTGCTGCCGCGCTGGCGCGGCGCGGCGCCGATCCAGCGTGCGATCCTGGCCGGCGATCCCGAGACCGGCGTGACGATCATGCAGATGGACCAGGGGCTGGACACCGGGGCGATGCTGCTGCGCGAGACCATCCCGATCGCACCGGACGACACCGGCGCGACCCTGCACGACAAGCTGTCCGACTTGGGCGCGCGGATGATCGTCGATGCCCTCGGGCAAGCCGAGGCCGGGACGCTCGCCGCCACGCCCCAGCCTGCCGAGGGCGTCACCTACGCCCAGAAGATCGACAAGGCCGAGACCCAGCTCGACTGGCGGAGGCCGGCGCTGGAGTTGGCGCGGGTCGTGCGCGCCTTCTCGCCCTTCGCCTGGTTGGAATTGCCGGGAGGAAAGGAGCGCCTGCGCGTGCTCCAGGCCGAGGTCATCGCGGCGCAGGGGCCGTCCGGCACGGTGCTGGACGACCGGCTGACGATCGCCTGCGGCCAGGCCGCGCTGCGGCCGCTGGTCGTGCAGCGCGGCGGCAAGGGCGCCATGCCGGCCGATGCCTTCCTGCGCGGCTTCGGCATTCCGCAGGGGACGGTGCTGGCGTGACCCGCTACAAGCTCACGATCGAATACGACGGCGGCGGTTTCGTCGGCTGGCAGCGCCAGGCGACCGGCCCGTCGATCCAGGCGGCGCTGGAGGCGGCGTTCAAGTCGTTCTGCGGCGAGGCCGTGACCGTCTGGGGTGCGGGCCGCACCGATGCCGGGGTTCACGCCCTGGGCCAGGTCGCGCATGTCGACATCGCCAAGAAGACCACCGCCAACACGGTGCGCGAGGCGGTGAACCACTACCTGAAGCCGCAGCGCCTCGCCTTGCTGAAGGTCGAGGAGGCCGATCCGCATTTCCACGCGCGCACCTCGGCCAAGGCACGGCTCTACCGCTACCGCATCGTCAATCGCCGCGCGCCGCTGGCGGTCGAGCAGGGACATGCCTGGCACATTCCCTATGCGCTCGACGCCCACAAGATGCACGAAGCGGCGCAGGTGCTGCTCGGCAAGCACGATTTTTCCACCTTCCGCGCCAGCCTCTGCCAGGCCAAGTCGCCAGTGAAGACGCTCGACCAGCTCGACGTGATACGCGACGGCGAGACGATCGACATCCACGCCCGCGCCCGCTCGTTCCTGCACCACCAGGTCCGCAATATCGTCGGCACGCTGAGCCTGGTCGGCCGCGGCAAGTGGTCGAAGGCGGACGTGAAGCGCGCGCTGGACGCCGCCGACCGCACCAAGGGCGGCCCGACCGCCCCGCCGGACGGGCTGTTCCTGGTGGAAGTGCGGTACTAGCCCCGCAGGATCAGCCAGCCGATCCCGAACACGAGCTGGTTCAGCAGCACGTCGATCGCGACCACGAGCGCCGCGGTGCCGGGCGGGAGGTCGAGGCCGTGGCGGGCGAGGAACCAGAGCACGCCGAATCCGTAGCCCATGGCGGCAAGGTCGATCATGGTGCCGAGCGCGCCTGGGAAAAGGCCGGTGGCAAGCAGCAGCGCAGCGACGACAGTCAGCGCCACCTGGGGCGCGATCGTCCAGTTGTAGGCGGCGAAATAACCGAAATACCGGTCCTCGCGGCCGAGCAGGCGGACGATATAGGCCATCGCCAGCGGAAACGCGAACCAGGCGGCGACATAGGCGATCGTCTCGACCGCGACGATGCGCGGCAGGGCGTCGGCCAGGCGGTCGAGATCGTCGGGCGAAGCTCCGGGCGCGACATCGCTGCGCCGGGCGCCGCGCAGGATCAGCCCCATGGCCCAGAGCGGCGCCACATAGACCGCGCACCAGAAGGATTGCCAGAACGCGTCGATCGTATTGCCGAAATGCGCGAAGCCTTCGCGGTCGAAGCGGAACAGGCGCCAAGCACCACGGAAGAAACGAGCCGCCTCGGCGGAGCTTGGCAACACGTCGCGCTTGCTCGGCTTAGGCGAAATAGCGGTCGAGCATGCCGCGATAGATGCCGACCAGCCGCGCCATGTCGTCGAGCGAGCAGCGCTCGTCGAACTTGTGCGCCGTGGCGTTGGTCATGCCGAACTCGCAGACCGGGCAGTGCGACTTGATGAAGCGCGCGTCCGACGTGCCGCCGGTGGTGCTGAGCTCGGGCGGCTTGCCGGTCACGCCTTCCACCGCCTCGCAGACCATCTTGCTGAGCGGACCGGGCTGCGTAAGGAAACTCTCGCCCGAGACGTTGAAGCTGAGGTCGTAGCGCGCCGGGCCGTTGTGTCCCTGCGGGCCGAAGGCCTTGTCCAGGCGCTGGCGCACCCAGGCCTCGACGGACTTCGAGGTCTGCTCGCTGGAGAAGCGGATGTTGAACACCGCCTTGGCCGCGCCGGGGATCACGTTCGACACCGGATTGCCGACATCCATGGTCGCGATCTGCAGCGTCGTCGGCTGGAAATGCGCATTGCCCTGGTCGATCGGCTCGCTGATCAGCGCCTGCATCATCGGCACGAGCCGGTGCAGCGGGTTGTCGGCGAGCTGCGGATAGGCGGTGTGGCCCTGCACACCGTGGACGGTCAGGTAGCCGGTCATCGCCCCGCGCCGGCCGATCTTGGCCATCTCGCCGACCGTGTCGGGATTGCTCGGCTCGCCGACGATGCAGATGTCGAGCTGCTCATTCTTCTGCTTCAGCCAGTCCAGCACCTTCTTCGTGCCGTTGACCGACGGGCCTTCCTCGTCGCCGGTGATCAGGTAGCTGATCGAGCCGCCGAAATCGGGTCCGCGATCCTTGAGGAAGCTGCGCGTCGCCGACACGAAGCAGGCGATCGCCGCCTTCATGTCCGACGCGCCACGGCCCCAGAGATACCCGTCCTTCACGACGGCGCCGAAGGGATCGACGCTCCAGCGCGCCAGGTCGCCCGGCGGCACGACGTCGGTGTGGCCGGCATAGCAGAAGTTCCGCCCGCCGGTACCGAACCGCGCATAAAGATTGTCGACGCGCTCGGTGCCCGGCTCCTCGAACGGCAGGCGCGTGCAGTCGAAGCCGAGCGGCTTCAGGGCGCCTTCCATCACATCGAGCGCCCCGGCATCGACCGGCGTCACGCTGGGGCAGCGCATCAGCGCCTGCGCCAGCTCCAGCGCATCGCGCGGAAGCGCTGGCGCGCCGCTAGTCACGCAGCAGCTCGTTGATGCTGGTCTTCGACCGGGTCTGCGCATCGACCCGCTTCACGATGACCGCGCAGTAGAGCGACGGGCCCGGCGATCCGTCCGGGAAAGGCTTGCCCGGCAATGCGCCCGGGACCACCACCGAGTAGGCCGGCACGCGGCCATAGGTGATCGCGCCGGTCGCGCGGTCGACGATCTTGGTCGTGGCGCTGATGAACACGCCCATCGACAGGACCGAGCCTTCCTCGACG
>JAEULC010000209.1 GCA_016792605.1 Rhodospirillales bacterium | reverse complement strand
GAACCGCACGGATTGCGGGTCCCAGATCGGCCCGACCGCAGCGCGGTCGACGTTGCGCTCGACCAGCCGGCGCAGGAACGAGGTATTGTCGGAAGGCGCGCCGCCGCCGGCGTTGTCGGCCGGGTCGGCGACGACGAAGGGCCCGCCCTCCTTGGCCAGCGCCGCGTCGATCGCCTGGTCGATGGTGAGGAAGGCCGGCATGGTCGTACCGCGCAGGCGGTAGAGCTCGATGCCGAGTTCGCGCGCCAGGGCGTCGGCCTTGCCCTGGTCGCCGTCGGCCACGACCAGCATCTTGGTGCCGATCTCCTCGACATCGCCGTAGGGGAAGCAATGGACGGCGGAGATCGACAGGACCTTGTCCTTGCCCTCCATCGCCGACATGCGGTCGACGAAGCCGCGCATCGGCTGGCGCGAGGTGGGGTAGCTGCCGATCATCTGGCAGTCGAACAGGCTCATCACCGGCTTCACGCGCCCTTCGACCGCGTCGGTGGTGATCTTCACCAGTTCCTCGGCGCGCTCGACATAGTCGGTGTGCGGGAATTCCTTGTAGCAGATCATCACATCGGCGGCCGTCATCATCGCCTGGGTCAGGTGGCAATGCGGGTCCAGCTCGACGCCCATCTTGGCCTTGGGCCCGATCAGCGCGCGCATGCGCGTCATCAGGTCGCCCTCGCAGTCATCATAGCCGTCCGCGATCATCGCCCCGTGCAGCCCCATGATCACGGCATCGACCGGCAGCGCCGCCTTCAACTGCGCCAGCACCTCGTCGCGCAGGGTCTCGTAGGCGACGCGGGTCGTCGGGCCCGATGGCTCGGTGAAGCAGCAGGTGCCCTCGATCACCGTCCAGCCCTTGGCCTTGGCCTCGCGGCGCAGGATGTAGAGCGGCGAGGTCGAGGGCGTCGGCCGGTTGGGATGCTCGCCCGGCGCCGCGTAGAAGCAGTCCTTGTAGCTCTCGAGACTGGTCGGGATCGGCGAGAAGCTGTTGCTCTCGGTCGCGATCGAGGCGGTGAAGATGCGCATCCGGAATTTCCTCTAAGCGGGCAGCGGCAGGGCGTCGGGCCCTGCTTCGCGGCGCAGGCAGGCGACCTGGTGACCCGGCAGGGCTTCGCGCAGAACAGGGTCCTCGACCTTGCAGCGCGCGATGGCGTAGGGGCAGCGGGTGTGGAAATGGCAGCCCTTGGGCGGGTTGGCGGGGCTGGGCACGTCGCCCTGCAGCACCAGCTTCTTGCGCTGGCGCGTCGGGTCGGGAATCGGCGCCGCCGACAGCAGCGCCTCGGTATAGGGGTGCAGCGGACGGGTGAAGAGCGCGCGCTTATCGGCCAGCTCGACGATCCTGCCGAGATACATGACCGCGATGCGGTGGCTGATATGGCGCATGACCGCGAGGTCGTGCGAGATGAACAAGTAGCCGAGGCCGAGCTCCTCCTGCAGGTCGATCAGCAGGTTCAGGACCTGGGCCTGCACCGAAACGTCGAGCGCCGATACCGGCTCGTCGGCGACGATCAGCGCCGGGCCGACCGACAGCGCCCGCGCGATGCCGAGGCGCTGGCGCTGGCCGCCGGAAAACTCGTGCGGGAACTTGCGCATGAAGTCGGCGCGCAGCCCCACGCGCTCGAACAGCTTCGCCACGCGGTTGGTTTTCTCGCGGCCGCTGGCGAGTCCATAGTTTTCCAGCGGCTCGCCGACGATGGCGCCGGCCGAGAGCCGCGGGTTGAGCGAGGAATAGGGATCCTGGAACACGATCTGCGCCCGCCGCCGCCGCGCCCACATGCCGGCGGCGTTCAGTTCCGTCACGTCCTCGCCGTCGAGCAGGATGCGGCCGCCGGTCGGGTCGATCAGCTTCAGGACGGCGCGACCGACCGTGGACTTGCCACAGCCCGACTCGCCGACCAGCCCCAGCGTCTCGCCCGCCCGGACCGCGAAGCTGACCCCGTCGACCGCCCGCACCGACCCGGCCTGGCGCCGCAGCAGGCCCTTGTGGATCGGGAAATGCTTCTGGAGGTTCTCGACCTCGAGCACCGGGGCGGTCATGCGTGGCCCATCCCGGCGATCTTCGTCGCCTCCCAGCACGCGACCAGATGGCCCGGCACCGGCTCGGTGAGGCCCGGCGCCTCCGATCGGCAGCGATCGGTGGCGTAGCCGCAGCGCGGGGCGAAGGCGCAGCCCAGGATCGGCCTGTTCAGCGCCGGCACCATGCCCTGGATCTCCTGCAGCCGCGGCCGGCGGCCCTGTTCCTCCGCCTCTACGTCGAGCCGCGGCCGGGCGCGCATCAGCCCCTGCGTGTAGGGGTGCAGCGGACGCTGGAACAGCTCGACCACCGGCGCTTCCTCGACCTTGCGGCCGGCGTACATGACCAGCACGCGCTGCGCCGTCTCGGCGATCACGCCCAGGTCGTGGGTGATCATGATGATGGCGGTATTGAGCTTCTGCTTCAGTTCCAGCATCAGGTCCAGGATCTGGGCCTGGATGGTGACGTCCAGCGCCGTCGTCGGCTCGTCGGCGATCAGCACCTGGGGGTTGCAGGACAGCGCGATCGCGATCATCACCCGCTGGCGCATGCCGCCCGAGAACTGGTGCGGGTAGTCGTTCACGCGGCGCTCGGCGTCGGGAATCTTCACCAGACGCAGCATCTCGACCGCGCGCTCCATCGCCGCCTTGCGGCCGACATTCAGGTGGCGCTCGACGTTCTCGGCGATCTGCAGCCCCACGGTCAGGACCGGGTTGAGGCTGGTCATCGGCTCCTGGAAGATCATCGACACCTGGTGGCCGCGCATCGAGCGCATGTCGGCGTCGCCCAGGGTCGTCAGCTCCCTGCCCTCGAGCTTCACCGAGCCGTCGACGATGCGCCCCAGCCCCTTGGGCAGCAGGCGCAGGATCGACATCGCGGTGACGCTCTTGCCGCAGCCGCTTTCGCCGACGATGCCCAGCGTCTCGCCGCGCTGCAGGCTGAACGACACGCCGTCGACCGCCCGCACCACGCCGTCCAGGGTGAAGAAGTGGCAGTGGAGGTTGTCGACCTCGAGCAGCGGCGCCGGCTGGTTGCGCTGCATGGGCTACATCCGCCGCGCCAGGCGCGGGTCCAGCCGGTCGCGCAGGCCGTCGCCCAGCATGTTCACCGCCAGCACCATGATCGCCAGGAAGATGCCGGGGATCAGGATGCTCCAGGGCGCGATCTGGAAGAAGCTGCGCCCTTGCGCGATGATGTTGCCCCAGCTCGGAATCTCCGGCGGGACTCCGACGCCGAGGAAGCTCAGGCCCGCCTCGGTCAGGATCGCCGAGGCGCAGACATAGGTGGCCTGGACGATCAGCGGCGCCAGCGTGTTGGGAACGATATGGCGCAGCAGCAGCTTCGGCGTCTTGGTGCCGCCGGCGATCGCCGCCTCGATATAGGGCTGGGCGCGCAGGGACAGCACCACGCTGCGGACCAGGCGCACGACGCGCGGGATTTCGGGAATGACGATGGCGACGATCACGATCGGCAGGCCGGGCCGGGTCAGCGTGATCAGCGCGATCGCCAGCAGGATCGACGGAATCGCCATGATGCCGTCCATGACGCGCATCACCACGCCGTCGACCGCCTTGTAGAAGCCGCAGAGCAGCCCGACGATCAGGCCCAGCACGCTGGCCAGCGCCGCCACCGACAGGCCGACGACCAGCGACACGCGCGTCCCCCAGATGGTGCGGGCATAGACGTCGCGGCCGAACTGGTCGGTGCCGAACCAGAACTGCTCGCCCGGCAGGCGGAAGCGCATCCGGGGATTCATCTTCAGGGGATCGCTGGTGATGTAGGGCGCGGCGAGCGCCAGCCCGGCAAGCGCCAGCATCAGCAGCCCGCCGATCACGATCGTCGGGTTGCGCCGCGTGAAGGTGACCAGCCGGGCGAGCGCGCCCGGGCGCGGTTCGGCATCGCCGGCGAGGGTGATGCTGGCCATCGCCTAGTACCTGATCCGCGGGTCGAGGAAGGCGTAGGACACGTCGACCGTCAGGTTGACCAGCACCTTGGCGAAGGCGAAGACCAGGATCAGCCCCTGCACGATCGGGTAGTCGCGCTTCAGGACGGCGTCGACCGTCAGCCGGCCGAGGCCGGGGATATTGAACACCGTCTCGGTGATGACCACGCCGCTGATGAGCAGCGCGATGCCGATGCCGATCACGGTCACGATCGGCACCGCGGCGTTCTTCAGCGCGTGCAGCAGCAGGACCCGCCGCTGCGCCAGGCCCTTGGACTCGGCGGTGCGGATGTAATCCTGCGACAGGACCTCGAGCATCGAGGCACGGGTGATCCGGGCGATCAGCGCGCAGTAGGTCGTGCCGAGCGCGATCGAGGGCAGGACCAGGCTCTGGGCGAAGGGCCAGAACCCCTCGCCGATCGGACGGTAGCCCTGGACCGGCAGCCAGCCGAGCTGGACCGAGAAGATGTAGATCAGCACGTAGCCGGCCACGAACACCGGCACGGCGAAGCCAAGGACGGCGAAGCCCATCACCAGGCGATCGACCAGGGTGCGCGCCTTCCACGCCGCCAGCACGCCCATCGGGATCGCCAGCGCGACGGCGACCATGAGCGTCGAGATCGTGAGCGCGATCGTCGGCTCCATGCGCTGGGCGATCAGCGTGGTGACCGGCAGGTTGGAGAAGATCGAGATGCCCAGGTCGCCCTGCAGCAGGCGCCAGGACCAGTGGACGAACTGCTCGATCATCGGCCGGTCCAGGCCGAGCTTGCCGCGGATGTTCTCGATGTCCTGGCTGGTCGCGTTGTCGCCGGCGATGATCGCCGCCGGATCGCCCGGCGCGATGCGCAGCAGGAAAAAGACGAACACGCCGACCGTCAACATGACGGGAACGGTCGCCAGCAGTCGCCGGGTGATGTAGGCGATCATGGGTCCGAGCGGAGTCCGGAACTGGAGGAAACGGCGGCCAGGGAGGGGCCCCGGCCGCCGCGGCTTGCTACTTCTTCTGGATGCCCCAGAGCACCGCGAGGCCCGTGACGCCGATCACGTCCTTGATCTTGTCCTCGCGATAGGCGATCGGCTGGGTCCACTGGCCGAAGGGCACGTAGACGACCTGCTCGATCGCGCGCTCCTGGATGCGCCGGGCGAGCGCCTTGCGCTGCTCCGCCGTCTGGGTGAAGCCGTACTCGCTGCGCATCTTCTCGATCTCGGCGTCGCAGGGCCAGCCGAACAGGCCCTTGTCGCAGGCGGCGCCCATCCAGGTATGGATCACCGGGTCCGACCCGCTGGTGCCCGACGAGGTGGTGACGAAGATGTTCCACCCGCCCTGCGCCGGCGGCTCCTTCTTGGCGCGGCGCTGCACCACCGAGCCCCAGTCCATCGCCTGCACGTCGAGCTTCAGCCCCGCCTCGCGCATCGCCTGGATCAGCACCTGCGTCGCCGGCCCGATCGTGTGATGGTCGGTCGCGTGAAGAACGGTGATCGGCTCGCCGTTGTAGCCGGCCTCCTTGAACATCTCCATCGCCTTCTTGGGATCGTGCTTGGCCATCAGCGCGCTGCCGCCGTCGTTCGCCAGCGGCGAGCCGCAGGTGATGAGCCCGTGGCAGACCTTGTAGTACTCGGGGTTGCCGACGACGGTCTGCAGGAACGCTTCCTGGTTGACCAGCATGTACATAGCCTGCCGCGCCTTGAT
>JAEULC010000175.1 GCA_016792605.1 Rhodospirillales bacterium | reverse complement strand
ACCCCGACCTGCCCGCGCGGCACAAGCGCATGGCGTTCCAGCGCTGCGCCGGCCGCGCCTGGAAATGGGCCTTCCGCGAGGAAGGCCGGCGCTGGTTCTCGAAGTACTGGTGGCTCAACACTGCATCCTACCTGCCGTTTGGCGTCGATCCCGTCGCCGGCACGGGGGAAACCCTGAAGGCCTTCTCCCTCAGTCGCCCGGTGCGGCCGGGCTACGGGTTGCGCGGATCGACCTGAGCGAATGTCGCGCTATAATGGCTTTTTCGCTTTGGAGGGCCATGTCGAATGCCGAGCGATGCTTCTGTTCTGCGCGGGCCGTTGGCGCGCGACGTCGCGGTCAGGGCGCTTGTCCTGCGGAGCGTCGTCAAGATCGCGATGGCCGTATCAAAGCGGGATAGCATGTCCGAGGAGGATTTCTCCGCGATCCGCGATCATTACCTGCGCCTGGTTCTGCCGTATGTGCCGGCATTTGGCATTGAAGACGGAGTCTTCCTGATCGAAGAAGACCCCGCACGGCTGGAGGCGGCATGGCCGGCAGCCATTTGTAGGATTGAGCATTTTCAAGTCATGGCTTGGGCACTTGGTCGCCTTGATGCGTTGCCGCCCTATGACACGATCGCCGACATCACGCTGCTCGATCTGCCTGCCTTGAAGGAGCCAGCCCAACTGCCGTTCGCGGTGCTGCGGCCCGCGGGTGAGATCGATCATGCCGGCAAGGTCGGTGAGCTTTGGTACTGGCGCATCCAGGTTCACAAGTTGGTCCGCGACGGCGCTCCGTTGCCGCCGTCGGACGAAACGGACAAACTCGGGCTCCGGACCTATGCGGACTATGCACGCTGGCTAGCCGAGACGAGTAGTGCCATGGGTATCCTGCCAGCACCGATTGGCGGCGACTTTCCGGCATTCGGCAAGCCCTATCGCGACCTGGCCGATGAAGAGCTTGGCCGGATCTACAACATCACGTACCAGCGCCACTATTCGTTCACGTGGCTGCGGAGGCTCGCATTGATGAACGACTGGGACCACGCAAAGCAGAACTTGTGACTAAGCGCAGTCTTCGCCTTAACAGCCGCGAGGTTGGCTTCTGTAGTGTCTCTGTCGCTCGGACGCCAGCGATGTAGGTCCAGGCCAGGAGCAGGGAATGCATACTCGGCCCACCGGCCCCATTTCCGATCCACCTTCGGCGCACGAAGTGGCGCTTCGCTGCTTTGTGCTCGGGCGTATCGTTCGCTATGCACGCAGTCTCCGAACGGCGAACAGTCGCGCCTCTGAGAAGCTGGAGGACATTCGAGCGCAGGCCGTCGGCGCGCTCGAGCCTTTTGTAGCCTCGATCTCCGAGGATGAACGGTTTCTGCTGATTTGTCCGCCGCTTGAACTCGCGAACGAGCAGATTTCCGCCGCTCACTCCCAGCTCGACGCACTGCAGCCTCTTGTCTGGTCAATCGGCCATTGGCCAGATCTACCGCCTTACGATGTCGAAGCGGATTTGAACCTGCTCGATGTTTCTGACTCCATAGCTTCCAACGACTTCCTTCTAAACGTCCGTTTGCGGCCGGCGGCCGCGATCGAGCGGGCGAGAGCCACCGCAGAACTCTGGCATTGGCGTAGCCGCACGCGGCAACTGCTGGAAACGGGCGATGCGCCGCCAATACCGCCTGGGATGAGTCAGTTAGGCGTAAGCAGCTACGCGGATCTCATCCGATGGACTGCGGAGAAAACGCTGCGCAACGGCAACATCGACGCGGTCCTTGATGGGGATTTTGTAGCTTTCGGAAAGCCATATCGCGACCTGACGAACCGAGAGTGGGCGCGGGTGCGCTGCATCACCGTCGAGCGGCACTACGCGCTGAATTGGCTTTGCGGCTACGCACCGGACAATCAGTGGGACGACACACCGACCGATACGTAGTCGCTGGCCGCCTGGTTCAGTCATCCGCACTGTAGCGGGCTAGAAAGGCTAGAACCACCTCGCGAACTTCCCGATCAATTTTCTCCTTGTTCAGTTCGGCATGCTGATACAGCCGGCGTGCTAGCTCCTTGTTCCAGTTATCCGGGCCCGTGTGCAGGCCCTTCGGTGCGAGGCGATGCACCTCCCTGAGAAGCCACGCTGTGTACTCGCGGCTCTCAATATCAACATCCAGGGGCATGAGGCCTCGATGTTGCTTCGGCAGCATATGATGCCGCTCGAGTCGCGGGATTGGCATAGTGCTTCTCGTTCTCATGATTTCCTGCTCGACGATGTCACGAAGCTCCTTGAGTTCGCGGTAGTCAGGAACGCTATTGCGCCGGGCGAATGGCGACGAAACAAGCGGATGATGCGGGTTTAGTTCCGCAAGTTTCTTCATGAGATCGGTATAGGTTAGCCACTCCAACTCGCCCCTCGTTGTCATGCGCCGAGGCCGGGGTGGGATCCCCCGACCCCCAACCGGTATAAACTCAGCCCCGAAGTCGTCCCGTTCAAGCCAACTCGGCACTTGGTCGAACGTGTCTAAGGGAGAGCCGCCAGGGAGAGGCGTGGTCAATTCGCCTTCTTGTTCCAGCGCCGCCAGCACCGAGTCGGCTGCATCGCGCCAGGAGCGGTAGACGCGGCTATTGGTTGATTGCTGCGAGGGCACTTGGTCGATCGCGGGAGGCGCGGCGTAGGGAAGCTTCGCATTGTCCTTCTCAAGGATGGCGAGGATCGCCGCGATTCGAGCTTCGTCAGTAGCGCCGGCGGGGCCGGGGAAAGGCGATTGGATCGTATTGAACGAAATCACAGCGCTCACCATAGCAGAATGTATCGTGTATCAATTATATCTATGTATCGCCCATCCGTAAGGGGGAGTCCCGAAATAAAATCTGGGCCTGCGGGATCAACGGGTTGCCCGTCCGGACCCAGCATCTAGAATGCCCGCTAACGAAGTCCCGGGAGGGTGGTTGGATGCCGGACAGCAGCAAGGGCGGCCCCATGGAGGGTGCCGGCGAGCCGCCGATTGGTGGCGAGCGCCTGAAGCTTTTGCAGGCGCTCGAGAAGAAGGTGCTGTGGCTGTCGGCCTGGACCATCCACAACGCCAACCACATCAGGCCGAACCGCGATGGGCTGAAGGTCGGCGGGCACCAGGCGTCGAGCGCCTCCATCGTGTCGCTGATGACGGCGCTCTATTTCGACGTGCTGCGGCGGCAGGACCGCGTGGCGGTGAAGCCGCATGCGAGCCCGGTCTTCCACGCCATCCAGTACCTACTGGGCAACCAGACGCAGGAGAACCTGGTGAACTTCCGCGCGCTGGGCGGCGCGCAGTCCTATCCCTCGCGCACCAAGGACGTGGACGACGTCGATTTCTCGACCGGCTCGGTCGGCCTGGGCGTCGCGATGACCAGCTTCGCGTCGCTGACGCAGGATTATCTGCGGCTGAAGAATTTGGGCGACGGGGCGGCGCCGGGCCGCATGGTGGCGCTGGCCGGCGACGCGGAACTCGACGAGGGCAACGTGTTCGAGGCCATGCTGGAGGGCTGGAAACACGAGCTTCGCAACATCTGGTGGCTGATCGACTACAACCGCCAGAGCCTGGACAACGTCATCAGCGATCGGTTGTTCGGCCGCATCGACGGCCTGTTCCACACCATGGGCTGGCGGGTGCTGACGCTGAAATACGGCAAGCTGCAGCAGGCGGCCTTCGTCGGCCCGGCCGGCGAGGCGCTCCGGCGCTGGATCGACGACTGTCCCAACAGCGTCTACTCGGCCCTGACCTACAAGGGCGGGCGCGACTGGCGCGAGCGCTTGAAGCGCGACCTTGGCAACACCCAGGGCCTCAAGGAGCTTCTGGACGAGCACGACGATGTCGGGCTGCACCGCCTGATGACCAACCTCGCGGGCAACGACCTGCACTCGGTGCTGGAAGGCCTGCACTCGATCCAGGACGACCGGCCGACCTGCGTCATCGCGTACACGACCAAGGGCTACGGCCTGCCTTTCGCCGGGCACAAGGACAACCATGCCGGCCTCATGAACCCGGACCAGATGGAGCTGTTCAAGCAGTCGATGAACATCGCCAACGGCCAGGAGTGGGAGAAGTTCGCCGGGCTGGAGATCGACCGCGACGCGGCCGAGGCGCTGCTCGCCGGCAATCCCTTCGCCAAGCCGGCGGGTGGGCCGGGGCTGGTGCCACGCCGTCGCGTTGCCGCCGCCGTTCCGATACCGGATGTATTGCCGACGCCGCCGGGCGAGCGCATGTCGACCCAGGAGGGTTTCGGCAAGATCCTGTTCGAGATCGCGGGCAGCGACAGCGAACTCGCGCGGCGAATCGTCACCACCTCGCCCGACGTGACCGTCTCGACCAATCTTGGCGGCTGGGTCAACCGGCGCGGCATCTTCGACCTGATCGACCGCGGCGACGTGAAGGACGCCTCGGTCGTCTCGGCGCAGCGCTGGAGCATGTCGCCCGCGGGCCAGCACGTCGAGCTGGGCATCGCCGAGAACAACCTGTTCCTGGCGCTGGCGGCGCTCGGCCTGTCGGGACCGCTGTTCGGCGAGCGCCTGCTGCCGATCGGCACGCTCTACGACCCGTTCATCTCGCGCGGGCTCGATGCGCTGAACTACGCCTGCTACCAGGATTCGCGTTTCATGCTGGTGGCGACGCCATCGGGCATCACGCTGGCGCCGGAAGGCGGCGCACATCAGTCGCGGGTGACGACGCTGATCGGCATGGCGCAGTCCGGCCTGATCTCCTACGAGCCGGCCTTCGTCGACGAACTCGCAGTGCTGATGCGCCACGGCTTCGACTGGATGCAGCGCGCCGATGGCGGCTCGATCTATCTGCGCCTGTCGACCCGGCCGGTGGCGCAGCAGAAGCGGGCGTTGTCGGACGACCTGCGCAGGGCGACGATCGACGGCGGCTACTGGCTCGCCGAGCCATCGGGCGACGCGGCGGTCGCCGTGGTCTACCAGGGCGCGATCGCACCCGAGGCGATCGAGGCGCATCGCCAGATCATCGAGGACATGCCGGGCGCCGGCCTGCTCGCCGTCACCTCGGCCGAGCGCCTGCACGCGGGCTGGCGCGCGGCCCAGGCGAGGCGGCGCGCGGGCGACGCGGGCGCGGCGGCGCCGGTCGAGGCGCTCCTCGGCCGCCTGGCCGCAGGGGCGGGGCTGGTGACGGTGATCGACGGCGACCCGGCGACGCTCGGCTGGCTCGGCGCGGTGCAGGGCCACCGGGTGCAGAGCCTGGGCATCGACCGCTTCGGCCAGTCCGGCGACGTGCCCGACCTCTACCGCTACTACGGCCTCGACGCCGAGGCGATCGTCGACGCCGCCGCCGCGCTGTGCCTGGGGCGGTGAGCGGAACGCGGCAAGAACGCGCGAATGGCAGGGGGTTCCAGGCTCCGTACAAGCCCCGGTGACAGTCGTTGACTCCCCGTACCTAATGCTCCAATCATCCGGGCAAGAGGCGCGGGGGCGCCTGCCTGCCAAAGCCCGATGGGCTTTTTGAACCGGGGAGTTACTGGATGATCGAGACCTTCCATTTCGGCCGCCGCGCAGCGTTGCTCGCCGGTGTCGCCGCGATTGCGTTCGCTTATGTCGTGCCCGCGTCCGCGCAGACGCCCAAGGACACGGTCGTCATGGCCAAGCAAATCGACGACATCATCTCGATGGACCCGGGCGAGTCGTTCGAGTTCTCGGGCAGCGAGGCCGTCACCAACATCTATGACCGGCTGATCCGCTTCGACCTGGCCGATGTCAGCAAGCTCTACGGCAGCCTGGCGGAGAGCTGGAGCGTCGGCGCCGACGGGAAGACCTACACGATCAAGCTGAAGCCGGGGATCAAGTTCCACTCCGGCAACCCGGTCACGTCCGAGGACGTGGTCTATTCCTTCACCCGCGCCGTGACGCTGAACAAGTCGCCGGGCTTCATCCTGACGCAGTTCGGCTTCAACAAGGACAACGTGAAGGACCGCATCAAGGCCGTCGACGCGACCACGGTGACGATGACGGTCGAGAAGCCCTTCGCGCCGACCTTCTTCTACTACTGCCTCACCTCCACGGTCGCCTCGATCCTCGACTCCAAGCTGGTGAAGGCGAACGAGAAGGACGGCGATTTCGGCAACGCCTGGCTGAAGACCAACTCGGCCGGCTCGGGCCCCTACAAGCTGGTGTCGTGGAAGGCAAGCGAGAGCTACACGCTGCAGGCCAACGACGCCTGGTTCCGCGGCAAGCCCGCTAACAAGCGCGTCGTCGTCCGCCACGTTTCCGAGCCCGCCTCGCAGCGCCTGCTGCTGGAGAAGGGCGACGTCGACTTCGCCCGCAACCTGACCAAGGACCAGCTCGAGGCGATCCGCAAGAACGACGCGGTCCAGGTGATGCAGGGCCGCAAGGGCTCGATCCTCTATCTCGGCCTGAACCAGAAGAACGCCAACCTCAAGAAGCCCGAGGTGCGCGAGGCCCTGAAGTGGCTGACCGACTATGACGCGCTCGAGGCCAACATCGTGCGCGGCACCTATGTGCAGCACCAGGCCTTCCTGCCCGTCGGCTTCCTCGGCGCGCTGTCGGACCGCCCCTACAAGTACGACGTCGCCAAGGCCAAGGCGCTCCTGGCGAAGGCCGGCCTCGCCGACGGCTTCTCGGTGACGATGGACACGCGCAACAACTCGCCGATCATCGACATCGCCCAGGCGCTTCAGGCGCAATGGGGCAAGGCGGGGGTGAAGCTGGAGATCATCCCGGGCGACGGCCGCCAGACGCTGACCAAGTACCGCGCCCGCAACCACGACATCTACATCGGCGCCTGGGGCCCGGACTACCAGGACCCGCACACCAACGCCGAGACCTTCGCGATCAACGAGAATAATGCCGAGGACGCCAAGTCGAAGACGCTCGCCTGGCGCAACGCCTGGGACATCCCGGAGATGACCAAGAAGACGTCCGCGCTCGTGCTCGAGAAGGATGCCAAGAAGCGCGAGGCCGGCTACCTGGAGATCCAGAAGGAGCACCAGAAGACCTCGCCCTTCGTCATCATGTTCCAGCAGGTCGAGGTCGTGGCGCACCGCAAGGGCGTCGAGGGCTTCATCCTCGGCCCGAGCTTCGACAACAACTTCTACTACAACATCGCCAAGAAGTGACGCTGGCCTTAGGCCTGCGTCGCCACGAGAGGTCGCGCGCCTCCGGATCCGTCCGGGGGCGCGCCGCCTTCAAGGCTAGCCCATGACCGCCATGTCGTTCGCCCGATCGGGCGTGCGCGTTGTCTTCACTGTCGCGCTGACCTTCCTCGGCCTGCTGCTCGTCACCTTCCTGATCGGGCGCGTGGTGCCGATCGACCCCGTGCTGGCCGCGGTCGGCGACCGCGCGCCGGCAGAGGTCTACGAGCGCGTGCGCCTTGAGCTTGGCCTCGACAAGCCGCTCTGGGAGCAGTTCTGGATCTACCTCACCAAGGTGCTGACCGGCGACTTCGGCAGCTCGGTCCTGACCTCCAACAAAGTCATCGACGATATCTTCAGGGTGTTTCCCGCCACGCTCGAGCTCGCCACCGTGGCGACGCTGATCGGCGTGTCTGTCGGCATTCCCGCCGGAGTCATCGCCGCGGTCAACCAGGGCAAGTGGCAGGACCAGGTCGTGCGCGTGCTGGGCCTGGTCGGCTACTCGATCCCCGTGTTCTGGCTCGGGCTCATGGGCCTCTTGCTGTTCTACGCCAAGCTCGGCCTCGTCGCCGGGCCGGGGCGCCAGGGCGTGGCGTTCGAGGATCTGATCGAGCCGATCACCGGCGTGGTTCTGCTGGACAGCGCGATCCAGGGCGAGTGGGAGGTGTTCCGCGACGCTTTCAGCCACGTGATCCTGCCGGCCGCCGTCCTCGGCTATTTCTCGCTCGCCTATATCAGCCGCATGACCCGCAGCTTCATGATCGAGCAGCTGCGCCAGGAATACATCGTGACGGCGCGGGTGAAGGGCCTCAGCGAGCGGCGCGTCGTGTGGCGCCACGCGCTGGGCAATGTCCTGGTGCCGCTCTTGACCGTGATCGCGCTGTCCTACGCCAACCTCCTCGAGGGCTCGGTCCTGACCGAGACCGTCTTTGCGTGGCCGGGCCTGGGCCAGTACATCACCAACTCACTGCTCAGCGCCGACATGAACGCCGTGCTCGGCGGTACGATCATGGTCGGCGTCATCTTCATCGGCATCAACATGCTGACCGACGTGCTCTACCGCCTCGTCGATCCGAGGGCGAAGTGAGCGCCGCGTCGGTGACTACGCAGGGCTGGCGCGCCTGGCTGCTCGCGCCCGAGCCCAAGTCGCGCGCCCAGGCCAAGCTCGGGCAGGCCTATCTCGGCTGGCTCGCCTTCCGCCGCAACCCGCTGGCCATGGTCGGCCTCGGCATCATCCTGGCGCTGCTCGCCGTTGCCGCGCTCGCGCCCTGGATCGCGCCGGCATCGCCGATCGCGCAGGACCTGTCGCTGCGCCTGCTGGAGCCCGACGCGACGCACTGGTTCGGCACCGACGAGCTGGGGCGCGACATCTTCTCCCGCATCGTCTGGGGCGCGCGCATCACGCTGACCATCGTGGCGCTGGTCGTGGTGATCGTGGCGCCGGTCGGCCTGGTCGTCGGCACCGCGGCCGGGTATTTCGGCGGCTGGTTCGACGCGGTCCTGATGCGCGTCACCGACGTGTTCCTGGCCTTCCCGCGGCTGATCCTGGCGCTGGCCTTCGTCGCCGCGCTGGGGCCGGGGATCGAGAATGCGGTGATCGCCATCGCGCTGACCGCTTGGCCGCCCTATGCGCGCATCGCGCGGGCCGAGACGCTGACGATCCGCAACGCCGACTTCATCGCCGCCGCACGCATGACCGGGGCGGGGCCGATGCGCATCCTGGTCGGCCATGTCATGCCGCTCTGCCTGTCGTCGCTGATCGTGCGCGTCACGCTCGACATGGCCGGGATCATCATCATCGCCGCTGGCCTTGGCTTCCTCGGCCTGGGCGCGCAGCCGCCCTCGCCGGAATGGGGCGCGATGATCGCCTCGGGCCGACGCTTCTTGCTGGATCAGTGGTGGGTCGCGACCATCCCCGGCCTGGCGATCTGCACCGTCAGCCTGGGCTTCAATCTGCTCGGCGACGGGCTGCGCGACGTCCTGGACCCGAAGCAGCAATGACCGGCGCGAAGCCCCTGCTCGAAGTCGAGGACCTGCGGGTCGAGTTCGAGACCCGCGTCGGCCTCGTGCGCGCGGTGCGCGGTGTCAGCTTCACCGTCGGGCGCGAGAAGGTCGGCATCGTCGGCGAGTCGGGCTCGGGCAAGTCGCAGACCGGCCGCGCCATCCTGCGCCTGACGCCTCAGCCCGGCCGGGTGACCGCGAAGAAGCTCGACTTCGACGGCATCGATCTCCTGAAGGCCGACGAGCGCACGATGCGCGACATCCGCGGCAAGCGCATCGCCATGGTGCTGCAGGACCCGAAATTCTCGCTGAACCCGGTGATGTCCGTAGGAAAGCAGATCGCCGAGGCCTATCGCGCCCATGGCGGGGTCGGCGCCAAGGAAGCCGAGCGCAAGGCGCTGGAGATGCTGGCGGCGGTGAAGATGCGCGACCCGGAGCGGGTCTACCGTGCCTACCCGAACGAGCTGTCGGGCGGCATGGGCCAGCGCGCGATGATCGCGATGATGCTGGGCACCGAGCCCGATCTCCTGATCGCCGACGAGCCGACCTCGGCCCTCGACGTCACCGTGCAGATGCAGGTGCTGGCGATCCTCGACGACCTGGTCACCCAGCGCGGCATGGGGCTGATCTTCGTCAGCCACGACCTCAACCTCGTCGCCTCGTTCTGCGACCGGGTGCTGGTGATGTATGCCGGCCGCATCGTCGAGCAGTTGCGCGCCAGCGAGCTGTCCCAGGCGCAGCACCCCTATACCCAGGGCCTGCTCGCGGCATTGCCCAGGATCGACCGCCCCGTGGCGGAACTGCAGGTGCTGAAGCGCGATCCGGCCTGGCTGGGGGAGGGCGCGTGACCGGCGCGGCACGCCGCCTGCGCGGCATGGCCGAGCCGCTGGATGCAGGCCAGCCGATGCTCGCGGCCGAGGACCTGCACGTGCGCTTCGCCGACGTGCACGCGGTGCGCGGCGCCGGCTTCGCCGTGGCCGACGGCGAGTCCTATGGCATCGTCGGCGAGTCCGGGTCGGGCAAGTCGACGGTGCTGCGCGCCGTCGCGGGCCTCAACCCGAACTGGACCGGGTCGATCCGCATCGCCGGCGAGACGATGGGCCGGCACCGGCCGCGCAGCTTCCACAAGCGCGTGCAGATGGTGTTCCAGGATCCCTACGGCTCGCTGCACCCGCGCCACACGGTCGACCGGGTGCTGTCCGAGCCGCTGGCAATCCACGGCATGGACGACGCCGAGAACCGCATCGAGCGCGTGCTGCGCGAGGTCGGGCTCGGGCCCGCCTTCCGCTTCCGCTTTCCGCACCAGCTCTCCGGCGGCCAGCGCCAGCGCGTCGCCATCGCCCGCGCGCTGATCCTGGAGCCGCAGGTCCTGCTGCTCGACGAGCCGACCTCGTCGCTCGACGTCTCGGTGCAGGCCGAGATCCTCAACCTGCTGGCGCGCCTGCGTGCCGAGCACGGGCTGACCTTCGTGCTGGTGACGCACAACCTGGCCGTCGTGGCGCATATGTGCGACCGGCTGGCGGTGATGAACCAGGGCCGCATCGTCGAGGAACTCAGCGTCGACCAGCTCCGTGCCAACGAGCCCGCCGAGGCCTACACGCGCCAGCTCCTCAAGGCCTCGCTCGGCTACGACCGCGAGGCCGCCCGCGCACTCGCGACGTTCGACTGAGCGCAGCTTCCGATCGCAATCTCGACCGCCCTGGTCATCGTTTCCAGGCTCATCGACGCGACCTGCTCGGGCAGGCGGCCGGCGCGCGGGCCGGCGAGCAGGGCCGCGACCTGCTCGGGCAGGTAGGGCAGGTGGAGGAAGCCGAACCGGGCCGGGGATCCGCGCCGGGTCAGCGCCGCGTGGGTCAGGTAGATGCAGGCGTTGCAGAGATAGAGGCCGGCGGTGTTCGACAGCCGCGCGGGAATGCCGGCCGCCAGCAGCGCGTCGTAGATCGCGCGGTTGGGGATGGTCGTCGCGACGCCGACAGTGCCCTCGGGGATCAGCGCCTGGTCGACGCTGCGGGCGCCGTCATTGTCCGCGATCGGGAAGTCGGCCAGGTTCATGCCGAAGCGCTCAATGCGGATCATCGACTCGTGCCCGGCGAGACCGAGCGACAGCACGAGGTCCGGCCTGGTCTCGTCCAGCACCGTGTCGAGCGCGACCGCGATGCGCTGCATCGACACCGGCAGGATGCGGCTGGTCACCTGCACATCGCCGATCCGGCGCCTGTCGAGTTCGCGCGCGATCTCCAGCGACGGGTTGCGGTCGCTGTTGTCGAAGGGCTCGAAGCCGGTCAGGAGCAGGTTCATCGCCAGTACCGCCACGCATAGACCAGGGACAGGCCGACGCCGACCGCGATGACGATGGCACGAAACAAGGTTGTCGGCATCACCCGTACCAGCCGGCCGCCGATATAGCCGCCGATGGACGCTGCGATCATCACGGTGATCGCGTGCGGCCAGGAAACCACGCCGCGCGCGACGAAGATCGCCACGGCAACGATGCTGACGACCGTCGCCAGAATGTTCTTGATCGTGTTGATCTGGCGAAAGTCGCCGACATGGCCGATCGACAAGATCGCCAGCAGCATCACGCTCATCGCCGCGCCGAAATAGCCGCCGTAGACCGCGATGGGCGCGAACAGGATCAGGCGCAGCGCGGCGCTGCCGTCGCCGTCTGCCGCCCAACGGCTGATGTAGCGCGACGCCCAGCGCTTGACGTGGTTGGCGAAGGCGAACAGCGCCGTCGCGCCGCCGACGAGGAGCGGGACCAGCGCGGTGAAGGCGGCTTCGCTGGTGTAAAGCAGCAGCAACGCACCGGCGCCGCTTCCCAGCAACGCCACGATCGCCATGCCCAGGAACGTGCGGTCCCAGGGCGGGATGCTCTCGCGGTCGGCATAGGCGGCGACCAGGCTGCTGGGGGTCATCGCCACGGTGCTGGACGTGTTGGCGAGGATCGGCGGCAAGCCGGCGGCGAGCATCGCCGGAAACACGATCAGCGACGAGCCGCCGACGATGGCGGTCATGACGCCGCCGGCAAGCCCGACGCCGGCGAGCAGCGCGATCGAAGCGAACTCCATGTCAGCGCCAGTCCAGGCGCAGCCGGTCGCGGTTGAGCGCCAGCCATTGCAGCGCGATCACGGCGGTCGCGTTCTCCACCTTGCCGTGGGCCAGCAATGCCAGCGCCTCGTCGGCCGGCAGCACAAGGACTCGGATGTCCTCGTGCTCCTCGGGCAGGCCGTGGATGCCGCCGGCCTGCGACAGGTCGGCGCGGCCGCAGTAGAGCGCGCAGGTCTCCGAGGTGCCGCCGGGGCTGGCAAGGAAGGTCAGCATCGGCGCCAGCGCCGTCAAGGTCACGCCCGATTCCTCGATCGCCTCGCGGCGGACGACCTCTTCCGGCGTCTCGCCGGCGTCGATGATCCCGGCCACGACCTCGATCATCCATGGATCGCGGCCGGCGCTGAGCGCGCCGATGCGAAACTGCTCGACCAGCGCCACGGTGTCGCGCACCGGATCGTAGGGCAGCACCGCGGCGGCATGGCCGCGTTCGAAGATCTCGCGCATGACTTCGCCGCTCCAGCCCCCGGCGAAGAGCTTGTGGCGCAGGCGGTAGCGGTCGATGCGGAAATAGCCCTGGAAGACGGTCTTCTGCTCGATGATCTCGATGTCGGCACGGCTGTAGGAGGTCATTGTTGCTCGCGGTTGGCGGCGGCCTTGGTCTTGGACTCGGTCGCGGGGGCGAAGGCGATCTCGCGCACCAGCTTCTGCAGGATCGCGTCGCCAAAGGACTTGAAGTCCTCGGCGACCTGCACGAAGGCGCCCGGCCCGCCGATCACGTCGCGCTCGTAGTACTGGTCCAGCGACTGGCCGTAAAGCCCGCCGACATTGCCCGAGCCCGGCTTGAAGATCGCCAGCGCGTTGACGGTGATGCCGGCCGCGACCGCCTGGTCGCGCGCGACCCGCGCCGGCTTGTGGCTGCGCAGGTCGGGCCCGTCGCCCGACAGGTCGATGACTGCGCGCTCGGCCTTGATCGGGGCCGCCTTGATCATCATGGTCGCGAGGTCCAGCGCGTCGCCGATCGCGTTGTAGCTCTGCGGCTGGCGCTGGGAGCGCAGCAGCGCGTCGCCCCAGGCCTGGGCGCTGGCCGCGTCCTTGATGATCGTCCAGTCGAGTACGGGGCGCGGCGCGCCTGGGGTGCCCCACTCGATATAGGCGACGGCGATGGCGCCGGTATGGCCCGACCTGATCGCGTTCAGCACCCGCGGATCGGCCAGCGCGCGCGCGTACCCGCCGCGCTGCAGCTGGAACTCCTCCTCGTCGATGCTGCCCGACCCGTCGACGCACAGCGCCAGCAGCAGGTCGACCTCCTGCGCGGCGGCGGGAAGCCGCGGATGGGCGATGGCGCCCAGGATCAACGCCAGCGCCAGCCAGAGACGAATATGCATGCGAGCCCCCGTTGCCGCGCCGGATCATAGCCGCAAACAACTTGCCGGCGAAACGACGTTGCGCCGGCGGGCCACGTGTGACGCGGTTCTCAGTGCGCGCGGGGCTGCGGGCATGGGTGAGACGCTTCACTGCTTCGTTGTCGGGCGCTGCATAGCATGACGACATGGAACGCAGCTCTACGAAAGGAGCCCACCATGCGCCACATCGTCCTCACCTCTCTCGCCACCCTGATCGCTACCGTGCTGCTGGCCGGCGCCGCCGTCGCCGCCAGCCCGGGGGCTTCGCTGAACAAGGGCAAGGCCGGCCCCTCGGCCGGCGCGATGCGGCCGGGCATCACCCAGCCCTCCGCGCCGTTCCGGCCGTCGCCGATCGCCACCAATCCGAACCTGCCGCGGCCCGGCGCAGGCCTGCCGACGATCCCGCCAGGGCGCATCGGGCCGATCAATCCGCCAGTCGCGAATCCGCCGGTCGCGAACCCGCCAGGCTTCACGCCGCCGCCGACGGGCGGCCTGCCCAATCCCTGCGCGGCCAATCCGGGTCTGTGCCGCATCAACCCGCCGGTCGCCGGGCCGCCGAACCTGAACCCGCCGGTGGACGGCGGCATTCCCAACCTGTGCCGGATCAACCCCAGACTCTGCCAGCCGCCCGGCATCAACCCGCCCGGCGGCAACCCTCCGGGCAACAATCCTCCGGGCAACAACCCGCCCGGCAATCCGCCGCCTGTGGGCGACAACAACCCTCCCGGCGGCGGGGGAGGCGGCGGCCATGGCCATCACCACCATCATCCCTTCCCGTATTTCGGGATCGGGCTCGCGGCCGGCCTGGCGGCGCCGACGGTGGTCGAGTACGTGACGCAGCCGGTGGCGGTGGCGCCGGCCGAAGCGCAGCCCGTGGCGCCCGCGGCGCCGGTGGCGGCAGTCGCAAGCCCGTTCGACGACTTCCTGGTGCGGCTGAACGGCCTCGACCGGGCGATGGAGCAGCGCCTCATCACCAAGGAGGAGTACCGCTCCCAGCGCGAGGCGATCCTGGCGTCGCTGGACGCGGGCCAGGTCAGCCGCTCGATCGGCATGCAGGCAGGGCTGCAGTGGCTCAAGTCCCTGGCCGAGGCCGGCAGGCTGAGCCCCAAGGAGTACGACACGAAGCGCAAGGAGTTCGTGCTCTTCCTCTAGGGCCGGCCTGAGGCGACACCGGCGGCGCTGCGCTTTGCGTGCAGCGCCGCCGGCATTTCCGGCAGCCATCACACCATCGTCGTGACGGCGGTCACGAATCGGGCAGAATCAAGGGGTTCCTGTGAGCCGGTTCACAGGCAAGGGGCGGGGGCCCGGGCATGATCCTCCCATGCACGGCGGTGATCGACCGCCAGCCACCAGAACCGGACGGAGATCACCATGCGCAAGCACCTCGCCCTCGCCCTCGCCGCCATCATCGGTTTCGCCGGCGTCACCGCCGTCACCGCGCCCGCCCATGCCGGCGGCGGTGGCGGAAAGAAGCACCACCACCATCACGGCCACCACCATCACAAGCATCACGGCTATGGCTGGGCCTGGGGTGTCGGCGGCCTGGGCGCCGGGCTGGCGCTGGGCTACGCGCTGAACGCCTACCAGCAGCCCCAGGTGCAGTACGTTCCGGTGCCGACGCCGGCCCCTGCGCCGGTCTACTACTACCCGGTCGACCCCTATGCGCAGCCGCAGCCGGCGCAGCAGTACTACTACGCCCCGGCCCCGGTGCCCCCGGGCGCGGTCGTCACCGTCCCCTGATGGCGGCTTCGGTTTGGCGCACGGCGCGGCAGTAATGCCGCGCCGTCGTCGTTTCCGGACTACACTGCCGGCCGCACGCAGCCGAGGGAGGGCACGATGGCCGAGGTGGTAGTCCAGGAACGGGGAACCGGCGCATTCACGCAGGACGTGGTCGCCGGGGTGCATCGCCTCACGGCGGACGAGCCCAGGGACGCGGGCGGCGACGACGCCGGCCCCAATCCCTACGAATACCTCCTGGCCGCGCTCGGCGCCTGCACCTCGATGACCATCCGCATGTATGTGCAGCGCAAGGGCTGGGTCTTGCGCCGCATCCATGTCCGCCTCAGGCACGAGAAGATCCATGCCAGGGACTGCGCGGAGTGCGAGACCAGGGTCGGCATGGTCGACCAGATCACCCGCGAGATCGCGCTCGAGGGCGATCTCGACGCCGAGCAGACGGCGAAGGTCATGGAGATCGCCGACAAGTGCCCCGTGCACCGCACGCTGACGTCGGAGATCCGGATCGTGACCAGGCAGGCCGGATAGTCAGCGCTGCGTGACGACGACCGCTACCGCGGCGACGATCACGGCCATGGCGGCGAGCGTCGCCATGGTCACGGTCTCGCCGGCGACGGCCCAGCCCAGGATTACGGCCACGACCGGGTTGATGAAGGCGTAGGTCGCGACCCGCGTCGGCGAGATCACGCCGATCAGCCACACATAGGCGCTGAAGGCCCAGAGCGAGCCTGCCACGATCATGTAGACAAGCCCCGCCCAGGCGTAGAAGGGCACGGTGCGCGCGTCGAAGGCCGCGAACTCGCCCTTGATGCCGGCGAGCGCCAGCAGCGCCAGGCCGCCAAACAGGAGCTGCCACGCAGCGTTGAAGACGATCGAGCGCGGCAGGTCGATGAAGCGGGTCAGGATGCTGCCGACGCACCAGGCGAGCCCGGCCGAGAGCATCAGCATGGCGTTGAACGGATCGACGCCCTCGGTCGGCATGCCCTGGCGCGAGAGGATCAGCCCGAAGACGCCGCCGAAGCCGATGACGATGCCGAGAAGCGTGCGCG
>JAEULC010000153.1 GCA_016792605.1 Rhodospirillales bacterium | reverse complement strand
CTGGCAGCTCGGCGAGACCCTGGTCAGCGGCATCGGCCAGGGCAGCGTGCTGACCACGCCGCTGCAGCTCGCGGTGATGACGGCGCGGCTGGTCAACGGCGGCAACGCGGTCGTGCCGCGGCTGACGCGCGAGCTGGCGGCGCGCGACGGCGGCTTCGTCAACCGGCCGCCGACCGCAGAGTCCCTCGGCATCAACCGGGCGGCGCTGGAGCAGGTGCTCAAGGGCATGGAGGCCGTGACCAACAGCCAGCGCGGCACGGCCTACAAGGCGCGCATCACCATCCCGGGCATGGAGATGGGCGGCAAGAGCGGCACGTCGCAGGTCAAGCGCATCACCATGGCCGACCGCGAGGCGGGCCTGCACAAGCTGGAGAACCGCCCCTGGCGCGACCGCGACCACGCGCTGTTCATCGGCTACGCGCCGCTCAGCGCCCCGCGCTACGCCGCGGCGGTCGTGATCGAGCATGGCGGCGGCGGCTCGTCGGTCGCCGCCCCGATCCTCCGCGACGTGATGATCGAGACGCTGAAGCGCGACCCATCGCGGCGCGAGGCGCCGTCCGCGCCGCCGCGCATCGCGCAGAGCGACAAGAGCTGATGGCCGCGCGCCGCGCCCGGGGCCTGAACCCGGTCCAGCTCAGCCTCGCCGACAAGGCGTTCCGGCTCAACTGGCCGCTGGCGGTGCTGCTCTGCCTGGTGGCGGCGGTCGGCGTGCTGATGCTCTATTCCGCCGGCGGCGGCAGCATGAACCCGTGGTCCTCGCGCCACCTGACCCGCTTCGTCGCTGCGCTCGCCCTGGCGCTGGCGCTGGCGATGGTCGACATCCGCGTCTGGCTCAGGCTCGCCTACCCCGCCTACGCCGTCGGGCTGGTGCTGCTGATCGCGGTCGACGTGGTGGGCCAGATCGGCATGGGCGCGCAACGCTGGCTCGACCTCGGGCCGATCCAGATCCAGCCCTCGGAGATCATGAAGATCGCGCTGGTGCTGTCGCTCGCGCGCTATTTCCACGGCCTCAGCCACGAGGAGATCGGCCGCGTCGTCTACATCCTGCCGCCGACCGCGATGGTGCTGGTTCCGGCGGCGCTGGTGATGATCCAGCCCGACCTCGGCACCGCGGTGCTGATGATCATGTCGAGCCTGGCGATCTTCTTCGCCGCCGGTGTCAGGATGTGGAAGTTCGTCGCCGTGTTCTCGGGGGCGATGGCCGCGCTTCCGATCATGTGGGGCATGCTGCGCGACTATCAGCGCAACCGCGTGCTGACCTTCCTCGACCCGGAGCGCGACCCGCTCGGCGCCGGCTATCACGTGCAGCAGTCGAAGATCGCGCTGGGCTCGGGCGGCATGTTCGGCAAGGGCTACCTGGAAGGCACCCAGAGCCACCTGAACTTCCTGCCCGAGAAGCAGACCGACTTCATCTTCACCATGCTGGCGGAGGAAATGGGCATGGTCGGCTGCCTGGTGCTGCTCGGCCTCTACGCCCTGGTGCTGCTGATCTGCTTTGCCGTGGCGCTGCGCTGCCAGAGCATCTTCGGCAAGCTGGCGGCGATCGGCGTCACCGTGACCTTCTTCCTCTATCTCTTCATCAACGTGGCGATGGTCACGGGTCTGGTGCCGGTGGTCGGCATCCCCCTGCCCCTGGTATCCTATGGCGGCACGTCGATGCTCAGTACGATGATCGCCATGGGCATCCTGATGAGCGTCGATATCCATCGCGACATGCGGCTCGGCCGGCACGGCGAGGCCACGACCGGCTAGAATTTCTACCTCCCAACCGAAAGCACCTGTTCATGTTCACCTCCCGCCCCGAGATCATCGGCACCTTCGGCGTCGTCGCCACCACCCACTGGCTCGCCTCGCAGGCCGGCATGGCGATGCTGGAGCGCGGCGGCAACGCCTTCGATGCCGCGGTCGCCGCCGGCTTCACGCTGCAGGTCGTCGAGCCGCACCTGAACGGCGCGGGCGGCGAAGTGCCGATCCTGTTCCACTCGGTCCGCGAAGGCGGCGTGCGGGCGATCTGCGGCCAGGGCGTGGCGCCGCAGGAGGCGACGATCGAGGCGATCCGCGGCCTGGGCCTGGACATGATGCCGGGCACGGGCTTCCTGGCCGCCGTGGTGCCGGGCTCGTTCGACGCCTGGCTGACCATGCTGCGCGACCACGGCACGATGGCGCTGGCCGACGTCATGGAGCCGGCGATCGGCTATGCCCGGAACGGCTACCCACTGGTGCAGCGCATCTCCGACGCGATCGCCACCGTCGCCGAGATGTTCCGCACAGAATGGCCGAGCTCGGCCGCGATCTACCTGCCGAACAACCAGGTGCCGGAGGCCTTCAAGCTGTTCCGCAATCCGACGCTGGCCGAGACCTGGCAGCGCCTGTTGAAGGAGGAGGCCGGCCCGGGTTCGCGCGAGAAGAAGATCGATCGCGTGCGCCACGCCTGGTACCAGGGCTTCGTCGCCGAGGCGATCGAGAAGTTCGCCCAGGGCAACGCGATGATGGATACGTCGGGCCGGCGCCATCGCGGCCTGATCGCGGCCGACGACCTCGCGCGCTGGCAGGCGAGCTACGAGGAGCCGCTGTCGCTGCAGTACGGCCGCTACACCATGTACAAGTGCGGCCCGTGGAGCCAGGGGCCGTCGCTGCTCGAGGTGCTGGGCATCCTCTCGGGCTACGACCTCGCGAAGATGGACCCGGCCGGGCCCGACTTCGCCCATGTCGTGATCGAGGCCTTCAAGCTCGCCTTCGCCGACCGCGAGGCCTTCTACGGCGACCCCGACTTCATCGACGTGCCGATCAAGCGCCTGCTCGACCCGGCCTACGCCGCCGAGCGCCGCAAGCTGATCGGCGACAAGGCCTCGATGGAGCTGCGCCCGGGCGTCATCCCCGGCTTCGGCGGCCCGATCCTCCAGGGCGCCCTGCCCGAGGGCAAGCTCGACGGCACGGTCGGCGAGCCCACGGTCGCGCGCGCGCAGGTCCACACCGGTCACGGGGCGGGAGAACCGACGATCCAGGCCAACGGCCGCGTCGCCGGCGACACCTGCCATGTCGACGTGATCGACAAGCACGGCAACATGGTTTCGGCCACGCCGTCCGGCGGCTGGTTCCAGTCCTCGCCGGTGATCCCGGAACTGGGCTTCTGCCTGTCGACGCGCGGCCAGATGTTCTGGCTCGACCCGGCCTCGCCGCAGTCGCTCGCGCCGGGCAAGCGGCCGCGCACGACGCTCACCCCCTCCTTCGCGGCGCGCGACGGCAAGCCGTGGCTCGCCTTCGGCACGCCGGGCGGCGACCAGCAGGAGCAGTGGTCGGCCACGACCTTCCTGCGCATCGTCCACCACAACATGAACCTGCAGGAATCGATCGACGCGCCGAACTTCCACACCGAGCACGCGCCGAGCTCGTTCTGGCCGCGCGCCGCGCGCCCGGGCGTGGTGGCGATCGAGGACCGCCTGCCGGCCGCGACCGTGAAGGAGCTGGAGCGCCGCGGCCATATCGTCGAGAAGCGCGGCGACTGGTCGCTCGGCCGCGTCTCGGCCGCCGCGCGCGAGGAGGACGGCCGCTTGAAGGCCGGTGCCAATCCGCGCGGCATGCAGGGCTATGCGGTCGGGCGCTAGTCCGCACCGGCTCCGCGCCTAGATGCTGCAGTTCGCCCTGCCGGTCTTCGGCCTGATCCTGGCCGGATACCTGGCGGGCAAGACGCCGATCATGCCGGCGTCGGCCGTCGTGGGCTTGAGCAACTTCGCGGTCTATGCCGCGGTGCCGTCGCTGATGTTCCGCACCCTGTCGCGCGGCGGCGTCGCCGAATCGCTCGATCCCTGGGTGATGCTGTCCTACTACGGCGGCTGCGCCGTGGTGATGGCCTTGAGCTACCTCGTCGCCCGGCGCCTGTTGAAGCTCGCGGCCGACGCCTGCGGCGTGTTCGTCATGGGTGGCTCCTATGGCAACGTGGTGCTGCTCGGCATCCCGCTGACCTACACGCTCTACGGCGAGGCGGGGCTGATCGCGATCAGCAAGATCATCGCCGCGCATACGCCGATCCTGATCCCGGCGGCGACGCTGATCGTCGAGCTGGGGCGCAGGAACCGTCCCGATGGGAAGTCCGGCCCACGCGAGGCCGGGCGCGCCCTGGTCGCGACGCTGAAGGCCATGGCTAGGAACCCGATCGTGATCGCGATCTTCTCCGGCCTTGCCTTCTCGCTGCTCGGCTGGAGCCTGCCGAAGCCGGCCGACCGGGTGCTGGAGATGCTGGCCGGCGCGGCGATCCCGGCGGCGCTGTTCGCGCTCGGCGCCGGCCAGGCCGGCTACCGCGTGATCGGCGAGGCGCGCGAGATGGCGGCCATGGCGGCGATCAAGCTGCTGCTGCATCCGCTCGCCGTCTGGGCGCTGGCCGGGCCTGTCATGGGCCTCGCGCCCGAGGCGGTCGGCGTCGCCGTGCTGGCAGCATCCATGCCCGTGGGCGTCAACGTCTACCTGCTGGCGCGGCAGTACAACGTCTATATCGAGGGCGCAGGCTCGGCGATGATCGTCAGCACCGCGGTCTCGGTTGTCACGGTGACGGCGCTGATGGAGCTGCTGGCGCCTTAGTTGCGCAGCAGCTCGGCGAAGGCGCCGTTGTTGTCGACCAGGTCCTGGTACCTGCCCTCTTCCACCACCCGCCCCTCGGCCATCATCAGCACGCGATCGAAGCGCTTGGCGGCGCCGGGGTTCTGCAGCGCCCACAGCACGCCGCGGCCCTTGTGGTGGTCGAGCAGCGCCTCGGCGACGCGCGCGTCGCTGGCCGCGTCGAGCGCCGAGGTCGCCTCGGCCAGCACGACAAGGTCGGCGTTCTTGAGCAGTGCCCGGGCGACGGCCAGCTTCTGGCGCTGCGCGGCGGACAGGCGCGCGCCTCTGGTGCCGACGTGGAAGGCCAGGCCCGCCTCGACGATCGTGTCGCGCAGCTCCAGCTCGGCGACCACGGCGCTGATCAGCGCATTGGCGCGCTGGGCCGCCTGGGCCTGGTTGATCGCCACCTTGCCGAACAGGATGTTGTCGCGCAGCGTCAGCGCCGAGTTGAAGCGGCCGGGGTCGAAGAACTCGACCTTGTCCTTCAGCGAGGACGGCAGGTCGGCCGAGAAGCTGCGCCGCGCCAGCAGCAACTTCTCCTTGAAGTTTGGCCCGATCTGCACGTGGCGATCGCGCAGCGGCACGATCTTGAACGGCACCGACAGGATCATCGCCTGCTCGGCGGCGCTGAGCGCCTTGGCACCGTCGCGCTTAGCCTTGTCGACGACCGGGCGGTACTGCGGCAGGTCCTCGATTCGGATCACGCTGAACTCGGCCAGCAGCGAGTTCCCCGCCGGCAGATCGCCGGCGAGTTCGAGCAGGTCGCTCGCCACCGCCATGCCGATCTTGAAGAACTCGCCGGTCAGCCTGGCCTTGCGCAGAACCTCGCGCACATACTCGTTGCCGCCAAGATTCTCCGGGTCGAACGCCTCGGCGTCGGCGGTGCCGAAGAACAGGTTCTCGGCGAGGGTTGCGTTGACGATGAACTTGGCCGGGTCGAA
>JAEULC010000124.1 GCA_016792605.1 Rhodospirillales bacterium | reverse complement strand
CGTGTCGCCGGTGCACCCGGAATACGCCAAGCTGCCGCCGATGGATCGCGACGTCGCCAAGGCGAAGAAGCTCCTCGCCGACGCCGGCTATCCGAACGGCATCGACGTCGAGATCGCCTGCCGGCCGCAGCCGGACTGGGAGCTCGTGTGCGTGCAGAACATGGTCGAGCAATGGAAGGAAGCGGGCATCCGGGTGAAGATCAACCAGATGCCCTCGACCCAGTACTGGGAAGTGTGGACCAAGGTGCCCTTCGGTTTCACCACCTGGGCGCACCGGCCGCTGGGCGTCATGAGCCTGGCGCTGGCCTACCGCACGGGCGTTCCCTGGAACGAGTCGGGCTTCACCAACAAGGAGTTCGACAGCCTGCTCGCCCAGGCCGAAGCCACGGTCGACGTCGAGAAGCGGCGCGCGATCATGCAGAAGCTGGAAACCATCATGCAGGACGAAGGTCCGATCGTTCAGCCGGTGTGGCGCGCGCTCTTCACCTGGATGGACAAGAAGGTGCAGGGCTTCAAGATGCACCCGACCGGCTACATGCACGCCAACTCGTGGTGGATCAAGGCGTAGCGGCCAGCCGCGACTGACTACAGGAAAGGGCCCCGGAAACGGGGCCCTTTTCACATCAACCGAGATATTGCGACCGAAACTAGTCCCGGCAGGACGTCATGCAGCCCAGCGACCCCATGCAGAACGACATCGCCGACCTCGTCGACCTCGACCGCTACCCGATCCACGATCCCAAGGGCAGAGGCCGCGACCTCGTGATGCTGTGCCGCGAACAGCTCGGCCGGATCGGTGCCAGCAATCTCGACGGGTTCCTGCTGCCGAGCGCGATCGAGGCGATGGTGGCGGAGTCGAAGACGCTGGAGCCGCTGGCCCACCGCACCCGGGGCAACAAGGGCACCGCCTACCTGGAGCCGCCGGACGAGACGCTGCCCGAGGACCATCCCCGCCGCCGCATGCAGACGACCTCGGTCGGCGCCATCGCCTACGACCTGGTGCCGGCCAAGTCGCCGCTGCGCCGCCTTTACGAGTCGCCGGTGCTTCTGGCGTTCCTGGCCCAGGCCTTGGACAAGGGGCCGCTCTACCGCTACGCCGACCCGCTTGGTGCGCTCAATATCGCCGTCATGGGCGATGGCGATCACCTGATGTGGCATTTCGACCAGACCGATTTCGTCGTGTCCCTGCTGCTGCAGGACTGCGATTCCGGAGGCGACTTCGAGTTCGTGCCGAACATCCGCCGGCTGGGCGAGGAGAACTACGGCAAGGTCAAGCGCCTGCTCGACGGCGATCCGAGCGGGGTCGTGCGCCTCGACGCCAAGCCCGGCACGCTGGCGCTGTTCCAGGGCCGCTACTCGATCCACCGCGTCTCGCCGATCCAGGGCCCGACGCCGCGCTACATCGCGCTGCTCGGCTACGACACCAAGCCCGGCACCATGTCGAGCGACCGGCTGAAGCAGCGCCGCTACGGCCGCATCCATCCGAAGGGCCAGGAGCCGGCCGTAGCGACCGCCCCCGCTCTCGCCGACAGCGGCAGCGGCGGCTATTGAGCCTCAGCGCCAGAACGACTTTTCCGCCTCGACCATCGCCTCGTTCCGGGTGAGGCCCAGGTCGCGAAGCTGGTGCGGGTCAAGCATGGCCAGGATCAGGCGCTGCTGGCGGCGCTCGTAGCAGCGACAGAACAGGGTGCCGGCCTTTCTGAGGCCCAGCCATAGGGCGCCGGCGATCGCGACCGGCAGGGCGGGCAGCAGGTTCGAGTTCATGACCGTGGTTCCTTTCGGGCTCATGCGGCGGCCTGCAAGGTCTCACCGCCGGCGCGGCTTCGCAGCCCGGATCGCTTCGGCCGCGACCGAAGCGTCCGCAGGTGACGCCGGGGGACCCCGGCGCTAGCCTTGGCCGCATGTCCTCCTCCGGCTCCCCCGTCGCGCTGGCCGAGATCGGCGCCCTGCTGGGCGATCCGGCCCGCGCCAACATGCTGCTGGCGCTGATCGCCGGGCGTCCCCTCACGGCAGGCGAACTCGCCTGGTCGGCGCGGGTCACGGCGCAGACCGCCTCGGGCCACCTCGCCAGACTGACCGAGGCCGGGCTGCTCGCCGTCGAGCGCCAGGGCCGGCACCGCTACTACCGCCTGGCCTCACCGCTGGTCGCCCAGATGCTCGAGGGCATGCAGGTCGTCGCATCGCTGCAGTCCCCGCCGCGCTACCGCCCCGCCTCCCGGATCGACGACGCGCTCAAGGCCGGGCGTACCTGCTACGACCATCTCGCCGGCCGGCTGGGCGTCGCTATTGCCGACGCGATGGTTGCGCGCGGCCAGGTCGTGCTGACCGGCGACGGCGGTGCCGCGACGCCTGACGGCGAGGCCTTCCTGCAGCATTTCCAGGTCGAGGCGTCGACGAGGCCCGGGCAGAAGCGCTGCTTCTGCCGTCCCTGCCTGGACTGGAGCGAGCGGCGCCCCCACATCGCCGGGGCGCTGGGCGCGGGACTGGCGCGGCGCTGCTTCGACCTCGGCTGGATTCAGCGCGTGAAGGACAGCCGCGCGGTCACGATCACTCAAGCCGGCCGCAAGGGCCTTCAGGAGGCGTTCGGCATCGGGCCGGACGACCTGGTCGTCCGACCGGACCTGCCGCTGCGCAAAGCCGGATAGCCGCAGTCTCGGTCGCGTTTGACAGAATGCCCCCGGCCGGCGTTCGCTGGCCGCAACGAAGCCGCGCGGGGGAAGCGATCCATGGATTTCGAGCTCAGCGAGGAGCAGCGGCAGATCCGCGACCAGATCGCGCGGCTGTGCCGCCGGTTCGACGATGCCTACTGGCGCGCCCGCGACGAAGAAGCGGCCTTCCCCGAGGATTTCTACCGCGCGATCGCCGAGTCGGGCTGGCTCGGCGTGGCAATGCCGGAATCCTGCGGCGGGGCGGGCCTCGGCATCGCCGAGGCGGCGATCATGATGCGCGCCATCGCCGAGTCCGGCGCCGGCATGGCCGGCGCCTCGTCCGTGCACATGAACATCTTCGGCCTGCAGCCCGTGGTGAAGTTCGGTACGCCGGAACAGCAGGCCCGCATGCTGCCGCCGCTGATCCGCGGCGAGGACAAGGCCTGCTTCGCCGTGACCGAGCCCGAAACCGGCCTCGACACCACGCAGATCAAAACGAGGGCCGTGCGCGACGGCGATCACTACCTGATCAGCGGCCAGAAGGTCTGGATCTCGACCGCGCAGGTGGCGACCCGCGTCCTGCTGCTGGCCCGCACCACGCCCATCGACCAGGTGAAGAAGAAGACCGACGGCCTCAGCCTGTTCTACACGCCGATCGACCGCGCCAAGGTCGAGATCCGCGTCATCAAGAAGATGGGCCGGCACGCCGTCGATTCGAACATGATGTTCTTCGACCAGATGCGCGTGCCCGTCGAAGACCGGATCGGCGCGGAGGGCGAGGGATTCCGCTACATCCTGCACGGCTTCAACCCCGAGCGCATCCTGATCGCGTCCGAGGCGGTGGGAATCGGTTTCGCCGCGATCCGCCGCGCAGCGCAATACGCCAAGACCCGCGTCGTCTTCGGCCGGCCGATCGGCATGAACCAGGCGATCCAGCATCCGCTGGCGCGAAGCTGGATGGAACTGGAAAGCGCCGGCCTGATGGTCATGAAGGCCGCCTCCCTCTACGACCGCGGCATGGACTGCGGCGCCGAGGCGAACACGGCCAAGTACCTGGCCGCCGAGGCCTGCTTCAAGGCCTGCGAGACGGCCGTCATGACCCATGGTGGCATGGGCTATTCCAGCGAGTATCATGTCGAGCGCTACCTGCGCGAAAGCCTGATCCCGCGCATTGCGCCGGTCAGCCCGCAGATGATCTTGAACTACGTCGCCGAACGCGTCCTCGACCTGCCGCGTTCCTATTGAGTGTTTCGTCGATGGAGCAACGACCAATGGCCTCGCAAGGCGCGCTCGCCGGCCTCACCGTGATCGACCTGACCCGGATCCTGAGCGGTCCCTACTGCACCCAGATCCTGGCCGACCACGGCGCCGACGTGATCAAGGTGGAGCCGCCGGGCGGCGACGAGACGCGGAGCTGGGGCCCGCCCTTCGCCGAGGGAACCGCGTCCTACTACATCGGCGTCAACCGAAACAAGCGCGGCATCGTGCTGGACCTCGCCGGCAAGGACGGCCAGCAGGCGCTCCACGGCCTGCTCGAAGGCGCCGACGTGCTGATCGAGAACTACAAGCCCGGCACGCTGGAGAAATGGGGCCTGACGCGCGAGGCGCTGGACAAGCGCTATCCACGCCTGGTGCATTGCCGCATCTCCGGCTTCGGCGCCGACGGGCCGATGGGCGGCCTGCCGGGCTACGACGCGGCGGTCCAGGCCGTCGCCGGCCTCATGAGCATCAACGGCCGGCCCGAGGACGAGCCGCTGCGCATGGGCGTGCCGATCGTCGATTTGTCGGCGGGCCTGAACGCGGCGATCGGTGTCCTGATGGCGCTCTACGAGCGACAGCGCTCAGGGCGCGGGCAGTTCATCGACATCGCGCTCTACGATTGCGGCCTGTCGCTGCTGCATCCCTATGTCGCGAACTACTTCCTGTCGGGCAAAACGCCCAACCGCGTGGGCAACGCGCATCCCAACATCACGCCCTACGACACCTTCGCGACGGCGACGACGCCGATCTTCCTGGCCGTGGGCAACGACGCGCAGTTCCAGAAGCTCTGCGCCGAGCTGGGCCGGCCGGCGGTCGCCGAGGAAGCGCGGTTCAAGACCAACGGCGACCGCAACCGCCACCGCGCCGAGCTGAAGCCGATCCTGGAGGACTTGCTGCGGCCCCATGACTGCGAGGCCATCGCCGACCGCCTGATCAAGCGCGGCGTGCCCTGCGGCCCGGTGCGAAACCTGCCCGATGCGGTCAACAGCGACCACGCCGCGCATCGCGGCATGGTCGTGGAGGCCGGCGACTACAAGGGCATGGGCTGGCCGATCAAGCTGTCGCGCACGCCGGCCAGCTTCAGGTCCGCGCCGCCCAAGCTCGGCGAGCACACCGACGCGGTGCTGGCCGAGGCGAAGATGCCCGAGCCTTCGTAGCGTTCAGGCCGCGTCGCGGCTCAGCACGCCGGTCAGGCAGCCGATCGCGCCCGCCGCCTTCGCAAGCTCGTCGGCCGGCACCGACGCCACCTGGATGCCCAGATCCCGGAAGAAAGCCTCAGTCGTGGGATTGCCGCCGACCATCAGGATGCGGCGCGGCCCCAGCGTCACGAAGTTGAGGGCGCGGTTGGCCTGGGCCTCGTCCTCCGCCGGCAGGAAGGCGACCTTGTAGCCGCGCTCGCGCAGCGCCATGACGCAGGCATGCGGCGTGCGGCGCGGCCAGCAGATCGCCAGGTCCTTGTCGGCGATGCGCAGCATGCCCATCAGGTGCATCGTGCCGAAGGGCAGGTCGACCGGCAGCAGCGTCACCCCCTGGTCGGCCAGGCAGGCGCCGACCTGGCGGATGCCCTCGTCGTTGGTCCTAAGGCCGCGCGCGATCACCACCGTGCGGGCGTCGAGCCACATGGCGTCGGCGCCCTCGAACGTCGCCGTGCCCTGCAGTGTGCGCAGGATGGGCACGCCCAGCGCCGAGAGCCGCGCCGCGACGCGCCGCTCCTCGCCCGCGCGCACGGTCGAGGCCGGGCGCGCCAGGATGCAGCCGCCCGGCGTCATGAACATCAGGTCGGCGCAGAACATCTGGTTGGGCGGCACCGGGCCGGCGGCATCTACGTAGTGCACCTCGACGCCGGCCGCGCGGTACGCCGCGGCGATGCCGTCATGCTGCTCGCCTGCCCGCTTCAGGTCGAGCGGCGCCAGCATCTGCACCTTGTCCGGCTCGGCGAGCGAGGCTGCCAGCTCCTCGCCCGGCCGGTGCATGACCACGGCGCGCAGCGTCGTCCACTCGCTGCCCACGGCGTAGGGCGCCCACAGGCTGCCGATCTCGGCCGCATGGGGCAGCACGCGCTGCGAC
>JAEULC010000107.1 GCA_016792605.1 Rhodospirillales bacterium | reverse complement strand
GCCCAGATCTGCGCCGGCTTGCCGGCCTTGGCGTTCTCGGCCTCGGCGTCGATCAGCTTCAGCAGCGTCGGCCGCAGGCTGGCCGGCGAAACCGCGATCTTCTTCAGGCCGGTCGGCGCGGCGTAGCCGGTCATGTAGTTGAAGATCTTGGCCGCGTCCTGGCAGAGATCGGGATCGCAGGTGAAGAACGACAGGTCGGTGTAGATCTTCGCCGTCACCGGATGGTAGTTGCCGGTGCCGAAATGGACGTAGGTGCGAAGCCCGTCCTCCTCGCGCCGCGCGACCAGCGAGATCTTGGCGTGGGTCTTGAGCTCGATGAAGCCGAACACGACCTGGATTCCGGCGCGCTCCATGTCGCGTGCCCAGCGGATGTTGGCTTCCTCGTCGAAGCGCGCCTTCAGCTCGACCAGGGCGGTGACGGTCTTGCCGGCCTCGGCCGCCTCGATCAGGGCGCGCACGATCGGCGAATCCTCGGAGGTCCGGTAGAGCGTCTGCTTGATCGCGACCACCGCCGGGTCGCGCGCCGCCTGGCGCACGAACTGCACCACCACGTCGAAGCTTTCATAGGGGTGGTGGACGATGATGTCCTTCTGCCGGATCGCCGCGAAGCAGTCGCCGCCGAAGTCACGGATGCGCTCGGGAAAGCGCGCGTTGAACGGCGCGAACTTCAGGTCCGGGCGCTCGTCGACGATGAGCTGCTTGCTGTCGGCCAGGCCCAGCAGGCCGTCGAGCGAAATCACCTCGCCAGGCACGACGCGGAACTTCTCGGTCAGGAACTGGCGCAGGTCGTCCGGCATCCGGCCGTCGACCGACAGGCGGATCACCTGGCCCCGCCGCCGCCGCTTCAACGCCGTCTCGAAGGTGCGGGTCAGGTCCTCGGCCTCTTCCTCGACCTCGATCTCGCTGTCGCGGATGATGCGGAACATGCCGTGGCCGCGCAGCTCGAAGCCCGGGAACAGGTGGTGCAGGAACATGCCGATCGTGCGTTCGAGCGGCAGGAAGCGGATGGAGGAACCCGGCAGGCGCACGAAGCGGGCGATGCGCGGCGGCACGACGACGAGCGCGTTGATCGCGCGCCCGTCCGACGGCCGCAGCAGCGAAAGGATCAGGCCGAAGCCCAGGTTCGGCACGAACGGGAAGGGATGCGCCGGGTCGATCGCCATCGGCGTCAGGACCGGGAACACGTCGGCCATGAAGTGGCGCTCCAGCCACTCGCGCTCGGCCGGGGTCAGCTCGTCCGGCATCAGCACCGACAGTCCCGCCTCGCGCAGCTCGGCCAGCACCGCCGCCAGGCAGCGCTGCTGGTCCAGCATCAAGGCGCGCGCCTTGTCGTGGATCGCCGCAAGCGCCACGCCGGGCGTCATGCCGTCGTCGCTCGGCGTGTCCACCTTGGCGTCGAGCTGACCCTTCAGCCCGGCGACGCGCACCATGTAGAACTCGTCCAGGTTGCTGGCCGAGATCGACAGGAAGCGCAACCGTTCGAGCAGCGGGTGGTTGACGTTGTACGCCTCCTCCATGACCCGGGTGTTGAAGGCGAGCCAGGAGAGCTCGCGGTTGATGAACCGTTCCGGGGAGGCGGGGTCGATCTGCAGCTTCGGCGCCCGTTTGGCCTGAGGGGGGGCAGCGGTGGTCACGGGAGGCTCCTGTGCCGGGGCAGCAACGGTCCTTCCGGCGGCGGGGCCGGCTGGGGGGAGAGAGAGGCTGCCCTGGTCCATGTTGATCCTGTATACCATTCCTATCGATCGTTTGTGACCGGCTGATGACTAGGGGTCTGGCCGGCCTGGGAATTCCGGGAGCGGGTGTGACGCCGAAGCCGGTCCGACGCATCTTCCTGCTGCGCCACGCAAAGTCCGACTGGGGCGATGCGGGGCGGGAGGACCATGACCGCGACCTGTCCGCGCGCGGCCGGGACGCCACGGGCCGGATGGCCACCTATTGCCGGCGGGCCGGGATCGCGCCGGCGCTGATCTTGTGCTCCACCGCCACCCGGGCCCGCGAGACCCTGGCCCTGGTCCTGCCCGGGCTGATCCCGCCCGGCCGGGTGGAATACGAGGACAAGCTCTACCTGGCCGAGGCCGAGCGGCTGCTGCGCCGGCTGCAGGCCCTGGACGACGACGATCCCTCGGTCATGGTGGTCGGCCACAACCCCGGCTTCCACGCGCTGGCCGCGGCCCTGGTCGGCGACGGCGATCCCAGCGACCTGCAGCGGCTGCGGCAGAAATTCCCGACCGGGGCCCTGGCCGAGATCGAGGCGCCGATCCAGCGCTGGCGCGACCTGGAGGCGGGCGAGAATCGGCTGGCGCGCTTCATCGTCCCGCGCGAGCTGCCTTGAGGCTGAGCGCGCCGGCCGCGGTCGCGATCGCCGCCGCCATGGTCATCCTGCTGGCGCCCGCCCTGTGGAACGGCTTTCCGCTGCTGTTCTACGACACCGGCGCCTTCATCGACCAGGCGCTGACCGGCAAGTTCATGCCGGAACGCTCGGTCTTCTACGCCTGGTTCATCAGGCCGCTCATGCCGCAATGGAGCCTGTGGACCGTCGTCGTGGTGCAGGCGGCGATCACCGCCTGGGTCCTGTGGATCCTGGTCCGGGTCGTGGCGCCGCGCCTGGGACCCGTCGCCTTCGTCGCCATCGTGCTGGCGACCGCGATCGCCACCGGCATGCCCTGGTATGTCGGCCAGGTTCTGCCCGACTTCCTGTCGCCCCTCCTGATCCTCGCGATCTACCTGCTTGGCTTCAAGGGCAGGGACTTGCGGCCGGTCGAGCAGGTATTCCTGTTCGCGGTCGCGGTCCTCGCGATCACCGCCCATGCCTCGCATATCGGCCTTTCGGTGGGGCTGGCCGGGATCGTCGGCGCGGCCCAGATCCTGTTCCGCTGGCGGCGGATCGAGGGTGCGTCGGTCCGGCCCAGCGCGGCCCTGCCGGCGCTGGCCATCGCCGCCAGCCTCGCGACGCTGGTAGCCAGCAACTACGTCCGCACCGGCGAGGCCTTCCTCAGCAAATCAGGGCCGGCCTTCGTGTTCGGCCGGCTGGTGCAGGACGGCATCGCCCAGCGCCTGCTCGACGATACCTGCCCGCAGTCGGGCTACAGGCTGTGCGCCTACAAGACCAACCTGACGCGCAGCGCCGACGACTGGCTGTGGAAATGGGAGACGCCGTTCTGGAAGCTCGGCGGGTTCGAGGGCATGGCGGCGGAATCGACCCGCATGATCCTGGACAGCATCAAGCGCTACCCGATGCTGCATCTCGTGACCGCGGGGCGCGCCACCGCCGAGCAATTCGTCACCTTCCGCACCGGCGACGGCCTGCACTACCACGAGCACCCGACCGACTGGACCGTGAAGGAGCTGCTGCCCGGCCAGTACCGGGCCTACAAGGCAGCGTGGCAGCAGCAGAGCGAGTTCCTGAGCTTCGACCCGCTCAACCTCCTGCATGTACCGGTCGGTATTCTCTCGCTCCTGGCGGGCTTGTCCTGTTGCTGGTGCGCATGCCGCCGCTCGTGCTCGGCCGACCCTTGTGCCCTTCCGGTCTTTCTGCTGCTGGCGCTGCTCGGCAACGCCTTCATCTGCGGCGCGCTGTCCAACCCGCATGACCGCTACCAGTCCCGGGTGCTCTGGACTTTGTCCTTTTCCCTCGTGGTGTTAGCTGCCGGCCGGCGGGAGAATGTTAAGGTAGGTTAACCATGTCGGTGTGACGCTGATCACCGCATGGTCACCCGAACTCTGTCATGGTCGCGTCACAAAGGAAGTCCGTGGCGGAAGCGGCCGGGAGGACACCCCCATGACCCACGAGCCGGAGAACACAGCGCAGGACCCGCGTCGCATGGTGCCGAAATGGACCGTGCGCCATGGCCGGCTGTCGCTTGCCTGGGCCGTCTCCAAGCCGCCGGCGCCGCGCCCGAAGCCCGCGCGCGCACCGATGCCGCCGGCCGACACCTGGCGCGAGGCGGCCGAGTAGACCCGTTCAGGCCCCGTCAGGCCGTTTCCCAGAAGCGTTCGATCTTGACGATCTTGCGGCTCATCTCCGCCGCCCGCGGCATGTCGCCGGCGATGCGCGCCGCGTGCCAGCCCGCCAGCATGTCGGTGGCGCGGCCGAAGCTGTCGTCGTCCTGCGTCAATTTCTCCACCAGGGCATGGCCGACCACGGCGTCGTTCATCGAGCCCAGGCAGTCCTGCATCTCGGCCAGCGCGCGGGCGTATCGCTGGGCCTGCTTGCGCGGGAACAGCGTGCGGAAGAACTCGGCGGCGTAGCGCGCCTTCTTGGCGTTGATGCGCAGGCGGTGGCGGCCTTCATCCGACAGCATCGGGAAATTCTTGGCCAGCTTGCGCAGCCTGCGATGGCGCGCCGCCAGCACCTCGCGCGCCACCGCGCCGACCGGCCGCAGCCAGGGCGGGTTCTCGATCGCCCCGCCGACATGGTCCGCCCCGCTCTCCAGCCACAGGTCGAGCTGCAACTGCAGCCGCGTGTAGCGGCGCTCGTTCAGCGTCGCCGTCACCTGGCGATAGGCCGCGTCGCGCGCCTCCGACGCGGCATGGATGAGCCGCACCAGGGTGTCCTGCTCCGGCAGGCGGTGGGCCAGGGGCTCCAGCGTCTCGCCGATGAACACGTCCCAGTCCCGCGCCGGGCCGAAGCTCTGCTGCGCCCAGCGCAGCTCCTCGACGAAGTGGCGGTGATGCTCCGCCGGCAGTACCGCGCCGAACAAGGAGAACGCGGCGCGCAGCCGGCGGATGCCGACGCGCAGCTGGTGTACGCCCTCGGGATCCTTGCCCAGGCGCGCGCAATCCTCGTTGGCGCGCAGGTGCTGCAGGCATTGCCGCGCGATCACCACGAAGGCCTCCCAGGCGCCGAGGTCGGCATCAAGATCGAGCGGCGCCGCCTTGCTGGCGCCGGGCTCGGCGCCGGTCAGCAGGTAGTAGCCGCGCGCCGCCTTGCTGCGATACTCGACGGTGAACGGCACGTCCTCGTGCAGCTGCAGCGCCAGCTCGTAGAGCCGCGCGGGCCTGCCCGATTTCAGCTCCAGCTCCGCCTCGCAGACCGGCTCGCTGCCGTTCACCGTGGCGATCTCGCCGGTGTCGAGCGCCAGCTCGATCTTCGAATCCCGCATCACCAGCGGCACGGTGGAGCGCGAGATGTCGGAGACGAAGGCCTGGCGCAGCTCCGCCTCGTCCGGCAAGGCCTCGCGCACCGCCGGGTCGGCGATCTCCGCCAGCACGGGCTGGTCGCCGTCGATCGCGCTTTCCCATTCGATGAAGTGGTGCGCCGCGCCGTTGGCGCCGGCGTCGGGCGCCTTGAGGGTCTGGATGCGCTGCCGGCCGACATGGCGCACGCGCAGCGCCATGCGGTTCTTGCGCAGCGCGAGATCCTCGGTATCGAAATAGACGTTGTGAAGCTTGCGCGTCCGCGACGAGGCGAGGCGCAGGGGGCGCAAAGCCGGGTGTCGCCGCAGACGGCCGAGTTCGTCCGGCTTCATGCGGAGCTTCAGTTCGATTTCGGTGTTCACACTGCCCCCGGCAAAGACGCGTGCGACCGTAACGTGGCCCGAAACATTCTGTAAATTGTTATAATACCGTCATTGAACTGTCACTGTTGATCGCGACAGGATAGCCTAAACGTCTGATCGGATTGAAGACTGCTTCGAACAAAAGTTGCCGCCGGATACTGCCTCTTACTTTCAGAATAGCCATCGCTCTTGCCATAAGAAATGCTTATCGAAGTGCCGGCGGCGTTCTCGCTGCTGGTCCGATCCGCCCCCAATTTCACGCGTGGCTGGGGCGACACCCCGCCCCTCAAAGCGTGCCCGGGTAGCCGCCGCCGTCCATCAGGAAGTTCTGCCCGGTCATGAACCCGGCATGGGCGCTGCAGATGAAGGCGCACATCGCGCCGAACTCGTCGGGATCGCCGAGCCGTCCCGCCGGGTTGCGCTTGCGCGCCGCGGCCAGCGCTTCCTCGTAGGGCTGCTTGGCCTTCTCGGCGGCGAGCTTGATGTTGGTGAACAGGCGATCGGTCTCGAACGGACCGGGCAGCAGGCCGTTGATCGTCACGTTGTGGCGCACGGTCTGGCGCGACAGCCCGGCGACGAAGCCGGTCAGCCCGGCGCGCGCGCCGTTGGAAAGGCCCAGCGTCTCGATCGGCGACTTCACCGCGGCCGAGGTGATGTTGACGATGCGCCCGAACTTGCGCTGGATCATGCCGTCGACCGTCGCCTTGATCAGCATGATCGCGGTGATCATGTTGTTGTTAACCGCCTTCTGCCAGTCCTCCTCGGACCAGTCGCGAAAGTCGCCGGGCGGCGGGCCGCCGGCGTTGTTGATCAGGATGTCGGGCGCGGGGCACGCGGCGAGCGCGGCCTTGCGCCCCTCCGGTGTGGTGATGTCGGTGGCGACGACCGTCACCGGCACCTGCGACTGCGAGCGGATCTCGGCCGCCGTCGCGTCGAGCGTCTCCTTCGTGCGCGCGACCAGCGTCACGGCGACGCCCTCGCGCGCGAGGTGGAGCGCACAGGCCTTGCCCAGGCCCTTGCTGGCGGCGCAGACGAGGGCCTTGCGGCCGGCAATTCCGAGATCCATCGCGGTTTCCTCCTAGGGTTCCTCTGTCCTGTCGAGCAGCTCGCGCGCGAGCGCGACCGAGATCGAGCGGCGGCTGTCCATCGCCATGCGGTCCAGCCGGTCGACGACGCGGGCGGCGGCGTCGAGCGAGCGCTCGATGCGCGCGGCGAGGAACGGCACCACCTCGGGCGGCGGTCGGAGTTGCCGGTCGGCGAAGAGCTTGCCCAGCACCGCCAGCAGCAGCAGGTCGTCCGGCGCGTCGATCGCCGCGCCGGAGGAGGCGCCGAGGCGCGAGCGCAGGTCGGGCAAGGCAACGGCCCAGCGCGACGGCGCGAGGCGGGCGGCGACCAGCACGTGGCCGCGGCGCTCGCCCATCATGTTGTAGAGGTGCAGCAGCGCGCGCTCGTCGAACGCGCCGGGCACGGCCAGGTCGGCGGCGCCGAAATCGATCGCCGCGGCGTGCGCGGCGCCGATCAGCGCGGGCAGGGTCTCGGGCGTCAGCGCGGCGGGGTCGATCAGCGTCGCCGCGGTCCGCTGCCGCCAGAGATGCAGCAGGTGGCTCTTGCCGCTGCCCGCCGGGCCGTGCAGCGCGACCAACGGCGCCGGCCAGTCGGGGTAGCGGTCGATCCAGGCGCGCGCCGCGCGGTTCGACGGCGTGACGACGAAGTCGGCCTCGTCGAGCGACGGCCAGGAACCCAGGGCCAGCGCAAGCTGCGGCGATTGTTCCACGGCTAGGGCGCCGGCGTCTGGCGCGGCGCGCGGGTCCGGCCGGCGCTCATCGCGACGCGCCTTCGATCCTGGCCGCGCCGCGCAGGCCTTCCACGACATAGGCCGCGCCCGACGCCAGCGTGCTGGCCGCGGTCAGGTAGATCATCGGCACGACCATCTTGAGGTCGAGCCCGGGGCCGAGCTTCAACAGCACGAGCGCGGCCAGCGCGATCTGCATGCCGGTGTTGACCTTGCTGATCAGGAGCGGCCGCACGCGGATCGGGTGGCTGAGCGCATGGGCGAGCGCGACGCCGAGGACGATCAACCCGTCGCGGAACACGACCAGGATCACCAGCCAGATCGGCAGGTGGCCCTGGTGGCCGAGCGCGATGTAGACGCTGACCAGGAGCGCCTTGTCGGCCAGGGGGTCGAGATAGCCGCCGATCATCGTGCGCGCGTCGAAATGCTTGGCGAGGAAACCGTCGACCGCGTCCGACACGCCCGCCGCGACGAATAGCCAGAACGCCGCCGCCATCTCGCCGTCGAGGATCAGGAAGATCGTCACCGGCACGGCGCAGAGCCGCGCGACGGTGATCAGGTTCGGCAGCACCAGCCGGAAGCTTGGGGTGATCACCGCGGGCGGGCCGCGGCCCCGGAAGCCTGCGGCGCAGTCGCAGGGGACGTGGAGGCGGGAAGCGTCGCCGGGGTGCCCAGGCGGAGCTGCCACTCGGACGCGCCGGTGGACAGCATCAGCTCCTTCTGCTGCGCGGCGAGGCGAAGCTGCTCGGGATCGCCGCTGTAGACCACCGACAGCCGCGCCTGCTTGCGCGAGATCGCGGTGACCTCGACCCGGCGCACGCCCGAGACTTCCGCCAGGCGCCGGCGCGCCTCGACAAGGTCCTCCAGCGCCGCGAGCGGCAGCACCATGCCCAGGCGCTGCTCCTGGTCGAAGCGCAGGATGTGGCTGCGCTTCCACTGGTCCTCGATGGTGCGGATCTGCTCGCGGGCAAAGGCCGCCATCCGCTCTTCGACATTGCCCGTCGCCGGCACGGAGACCGGGCGGGTCTCGGGAATGACGACATCGGTGTTGCCGCCGATGCGATGGCGCGTGGCCGAGACCTGCAGCACCGTGGCCTTGCTGCGCGGATCCTCGCTGCGCGTCAGCACCGAGACGATCACCTCGCCGGCGCGGTAGCGCTGCGCGATCTGGGCCAGCTTGGCGGGGTCGCCGGCCAGCGCGCCGGCGGCATCGATGGCCTCGCCGTCGGCGAGGTCGCCGATCGGCACGATCAGCGGCACCAGGCCCAGATTGCCCGGCTGCTCGGCCCAGACGCGGCGCCACTGGTTGTCCTCGTGCCAGAGCACCGGCGCGGGCGGCGGCGGCGCGTTGGCGGCGGCAGGCTTCGGCGCCTGCACCACGGGCAGGACGACGACCGGACGGCTGGCGGTTTCGGCGAAGCGGACGCCGGCCTGCTGCAAGAGCGCGCGCATGTCGTCGGGCTTGAAGCGCACGGTCAGCTCGGCCAGGTAGCGCACGGCCGAGGTGCGTTCCTTGTCGACCTCGAAGGCCTGGACCAGGGCGTCGATCTGGCGGTCGTTGGGGCGCGGCAGCTTGGACAGGTCCTCGGCCAGCGCCAGGCGCTCGAACACGATCCTGAGGCCCCGGCGCTGGCCCTCGGCGACGGCCCGGATGCGCGCCGCGGCGGCGGTCTCCGCGGTGGCGTCGACCGGCACGCCGCGGGCGGCGAAGACGTCGTCGGCCTGGGCCCGGGCCTGCCCGGGCACCGCCCAGGCGGCCGCCAGCACGACCAGCGCGGCCAGCCATCTGAGCGACGTCACGCGGCCCCTTGCGGCCATTGCAAACCTTCCCGGAGACAGTATTGTCGGCCCGCGCCGCCCAGCATACCGGCAACGGTCGAACGGGCGGCCCGATCCCCGGTCATTTTCTACTGGAACCCCAGCGAGGACGCCATAGCCAGCCGGACCTACAGGGAAGCGGGTGTGGATATCGATGCCGGCGAGGCATTGGTCCAGGCTATCAAGCCCTTGGCCCGTTCCACCGCGCGCCCCGGCGCCGACGCCACGCTGGGCGGATTCGGCGCCTTCTTCGATCCCAAGGCGGCCGGGTACAAGGACCCGCTGCTGGTCTCGACCACCGATGGGGTCGGCACCAAGCTGAAGGTCGCGATCGCGGCCAACAAGCACGATTCGGTCGGCATCGACCTGGTGGCCATGAGCGTCAACGACCTGATCGTCCAGGGCGCCGAGCCGCTGTTCTTCCTCGACTACTTCGCCTCGGGCAAGCTCGAGGTCGGCGTGGCGGCGACGGTGATCCAAGGCATCGCCGAGGGCTGCCGCCAGGCGGGCTGCGCGCTGGTCGGCGGCGAGACCGCCGAGATGCCCGGCATGTACGCCCCGGGCGACTACGACCTCGCAGGCTTCGCCGTCGGCGCCGTCGAGCGCGACCAGGCCTTGACCGGCGCCAATGTCGCTGCCGGCGACGTGGTGCTGGGCATCGCGTCGTCCGGCGTGCACTCCAACGGATTCTCGCTGGTGCGCCGGATCGTCGAGGACACCAATCTCGACTACGGCGATCCCGCGCCCTTCGCCCAGGGACAGACGCTCGGCCAGGCGCTGCTGGCGCCGACCCGGATCTACGTGAAGCCGCTGCTGCAGGCCCTGCGCGCGCCGGGCTACACGGCGGGTGGCATCAAGGCGATGGCGCATATCACGGGCGGCGGCATCGTCGACAATCTGCCGCGCGTCCTGCCCCAGGGCACGATGGCAGAGATCGACGCGACCCAATGGCCGCTGCCGCCCGTGTTCCAGTGGCTGCGGCGCATGGGCAATGTCCAGGACAGCGAGATGCTGCGGACGTTCAACTGCGGCATCGGCATGGTGGTGGTGACGGGCGCCGCCGACGCCGACGCTGTTTCGGCGACGCTCAGCAAGGCAGGCGAGACGGTTTACCGCATCGGCCGGATCGTCCCCTTGCGCGCCGGCGCGGAAGAAGCCGAGGTGCGCAACGCCGACCGCGCCTGGGGCAAGGCGGGATGAGCGTGCCGCGTCGGGTCGGCATCCTGATCTCCGGCCGCGGCAGCAACATGAAGGCGCTGATCGAGGCCGCCGCGAAGCCCGGCTACCCGGCCAAGATCGTCACCGTCATCAGCAACCGCGCCGACGCAGCCGGGCTTGCCGTCGCCCAGGCCGCGGGCATCCGGACGGAGGTCCTGCCGCACAAGGACTATCCCGACCGCGCGGCCTTCGACGCCGCGCTGGACGACGCGCTGCATGCCGAGAAGGTGGAGATCGTCTGCCTGGCCGGGTTCATGCGCCTGTTCACGCCGGACTTCGTCGAGAAGTGGCGCGGCCGGATGCTCAACATCCACCCCTCGCTGCTGCCCTCCTTCCCCGGCCTGCATCCGCAGCAGCAGGCGCTCGACGCCGGCGTGCGCTTCTCGGGCTGCACCGTGCATTTCGTGACGCCGGTGATGGACAGCGGCCCGATCGTCGCCCAGGCCGCCGTGCCCGTGCATCCCGGCGACACGGCGGAGGCGCTCGAGGCGCGCATCCTCGCGGCCGAGCATCGCCTCTATCCGATGGCGCTGTCCCTGGTCGCCACGGCCAAGGCGCGGATGGTGGGCGAGCGCACGGTGTTCGACGGCGTGACGGCGCCGGAAACGGCAGCGTTCAACCCGACGGTGTAGTTACTGCGGCTTGGGCTGGTCGATGCCCTTGACGCCGAACTCGGTCTTGCAGGCCAGCGTGTTGGGGTCGCAGCCGCCGGCGCAGGGCGTCTGGTGGACGATCTGGCCGTCGGTGCACTGGTAGAGGAGCTGGCGGTTCGAGCCGAGGCCGCAGTAGCTGCCGTTCGCCTTGTTCATGCAGGCCTGCTGCTTGAACTCGACCTCCTCGACGATCACGGTGGATCGCGGCGCCGACGTGGACGGCAGGTTGGTCTGCGCCGCCGCGCCGCCGGCCAGGGCCAGCGTCGCGAACAGCGCGAACAGGATGGAACTCGTCATGCTTGCGCCTCCCGGAGCCAGAAAGGTTCAGGCGCAAACGCTGCGGGAGACGAATCGTTCCGCAGGCTAGGACCGCAGCCGTGCTCCCTCGGGATCGTAGAGCGGCTTCTCGTGGCGTCGGGCGGGGAAGCGCTCGCCGAACGCCTCGATCGCATAGCCCTCGGATACGATGTCCTGCAGCTTCAGATAGCCGCAGGCGATGCTGCGCCCGACCGTGTAGCCATAGCCGCCGCTGGTGGTGTAGCCGACCACCCGGTCGCC
>JAEULC010000099.1 GCA_016792605.1 Rhodospirillales bacterium | reverse complement strand
GCGACCGCGACCACGGCGATGCCGCCGCCGCGCGGCACGGGCGTCGCGTGGCTGGAGCGCGCGTTGGGCCGGTCGAGCACCAGCTTCTTCGTGAGCACGTCGATCAGCACGCGGGTGAAGGCCCAGGTCAGCGCCGCGCAGACGCCGCCGAACACCGCAAGCTTCAGGGCCAGCATCACGACGCCTCGCCCTTGCGCACCGGCTTGCCTTCGCGCTGCAGCGCCCACTTGACCACGGTCTCGCCGCCCGCGCCGGTCGTGCCAGTCAGCACGATCTGCTGCGTGCGCTTCATCTCGCCGCCATGGCCGAAATAGACCGAGTCCGCGATCGCCAGTTCGCCGCCGCCCGCGCGCATGCGCCAGAAGCTGCCGCCCGCCAGGCGCAGCAGCGCCCCACCGCCCTGGAGCAGCGACACGCGCACGTCGGGGTGCAGGTGGAAGCGGATCGCGAAGGCGCGGCCCTCCGGCCCGTCGAGCGTGTCCTCGCCGCGCAAATCCTCGCCGCCGACCGCCAGGAACAGGCGCCGGCGATGCATGAGGCCGAAGCGGCGGCGGTAGAGGTCGTGGCGCGCATCGGCGAGCGCGGCGCCGTCCAGGTCCTCACGCCGCGACTCGACCGCGCCCGCGATCTTGCCGAAGCCGCCGCCGCGGCGCAGCGGCACGCTATTGGTGTCGGCGACGACCAGCGTGGAATGCGCCGCGCTGGCGCGCTGCAGGTTGCGCCACTCCGCTTGGCCCTGGGGTGCGGCGCCCATGTTCACGATCAGCCGCTCCCTGCCGAACGACATCTCGAAGGCCAGCGCGCTGGCATGGGCCCGGCGATCGTGGCCCAGCGGCGGCGGGCGGCCGACATCGACGATGACGATGCTGCGCCCGGACTGCAGGCGCTCGAAGCCCGTATCCGGCAGGCGCTGCGGCATGCCGGCGCGCGCGACGGCCTGGGCCAGCACCGAGTCGATGCGCCAGCCCTCCTCCTCGTTGCCGTCGTGGAACAGCGCCAGGCCGCCATCGCCGTGGCGCAGGAACCGCACCACGCCGGCGAGCCGATCAATGGCGCCCTGCAACGCATCGGGGATCGAGCGGCTGGCCGCTCCCAGCGCCGCGCGGATGTCGACCAGGTGACGCAGCACCTCGACCTGCGCCGAAGGCGCACGCGCGGCGTAGCCGCCGTCGGCGAGGAAATCCTGATCGAGAATCCGCGCCAGGCGCTTCATGCCCTTGCCCAGGCGGCCGGCATCGTCGGGCAGCGCGATGCCGCCCAGGATCTGCACCTTCGCCGCGATCAGCTGCTCCATCGGCCCGCCGACCGCGCTGCCTACACGGTCGAGATGGCGGAGCTGGCGCAGCAGCGCCCGGAAGAAGCGCGCCCGCATCTCGTCGTCGGCCGACGCGGCGCAGAACTCGTAGTGGCCGAGCCAGGCCGCGACGCGCCGGACCATGACCGCCGGGCGCCAGGCGACGGCATGCCACCAGCCGTAGCGCTTGCACCATCCCGCGATCAGCTCGCGCGCGCAGCGCCGCGCCGGCCCGCCGCCGACCGTGCGCAGATCCGCCAGCCACTGGAAGGAATGCAGCTCGTCGCGCCAGGCCGCGGGCGCGCCGGCAATGTCCCACACCGCCTCGCCCTCCGCGGTCTCGACGCTGTGCGCGAAGGGAAACGTGCCGCCGAGAATCGCCGCGCCCCGGTCGGCGTCGCCGGGCCAGGGATCGGGCGGCACCACCGCGAGCTGGAAGGCCGGCGGGCCCGAGAGCATGGCGCGGTAGAGCGGGCTCGCGAACAACGGCAGGCGCAGCCGGTACCAGAGTTGCGCCCAGCACTGGCCGAGCGGCCGCCCGGCGATCGACAGCGTCATCGCGCCCGTCTCAAGCTTGCCGCCTCAGCCGCCGCGCAGGCGGCGGATGTTGTCGGCATAGGCGGCCTCGCCGCCCTTGAACGTGGCGGTGCCTGCGACCAGCACGTTGGCGCCGGCCGCGATCGCCGCCGGCGCGGTCTCGACCGTGATGCCGCCATCGACCGACAGGTCGATGTCGCGGCCGGTCCTGGCGATGCGCTCGCGCACGGCGCGGATCTTGTCGAGCTGGGTCGGGATGAAGCCCTGGCCGCCGAAGCCCGGGTTCACGCTCATGACAAGCACCATGTCGATGTCGCCGAGCACATAGTCCAGCGCCTCGACCGGCGTGCCGGGATTGAGCGACACGCCCGGCTTCTTGCCGAGCTGGCGGATGAGCTGGATCGTCCGGTGCAGATGCGGCCCGGCCTCGGGATGCACCGTGATGATGTCCGCCCCGGCCTCGGCGAAGGCCGGCACGTAGGTGTCGACCGGGGAGATCATCAGGTGCACGTCCATCGGCTTTTTCGTGTGCGGCCGCAAGGCCTTAACGACCATCGGGCCGATCGTGAGATTGGGCACGAAGTGCCCGTCCATCACGTCCACGTGGATGTAGTCGGCGCCGGCCTTGTCGACCGCCCGCACCTCCTCGCCCAGGCGGGCGAAATCGGCGGAGAGGATCGAGGGCGAAATCCGGATGGGGGAACTCATGGGGGCCTAGGTAGCACCCGGGAATCGGCCTCGGCAAGCGATGACGGGGCGAGGCACGGTCGCCCGCAACGCGGGTCTGGGGTGAGCAGAATTCAGCCACGCCGCAGGGAAACTTCACTTGCCGGAGGCGACCCCGTCTGGTCGAGTCCCGGCGCCCGATTCGGAGGACCAGATGACCGCAGCGATTGCTCCCGCCGCCCGCCGCTTCTGCTTCATCCTGTCGAGCGCCCGGCGCAACGGCAACACCGAGACCCTGGCGCGCAAGGCGGCCGAGCACCTGCCGCCGGGCGCCACGCAGCATTGGCTCGACCTGATCGACCTGCCGTTGCCGCCGTTCCAGGACATCCGGCACGGCAGCGCCGTCTATACCCAGCCCCAGGGCAACGAGCGCGTGCTGTTCGACGCCACGCTCGGCTGCACCGACCTGGTCCTGGTCGTGCCGCTCTACTGGTACAGCGTGCCGGCGAGCGCCAAGCTCTATCTCGACTACTGGTCGGCCTGGCTGCGCGTGCCGCCCGGCGATTTCCGCCAGCGCATGGCCGGCAAGACGCTGTGGGGCGTCTCGGTGATCAGCGACGAGGATCCGCGCCGCGCCGACCCCCTGGTCGGCACGCTGGCGATCACCGCCGATTACCTGAAGATGCCCTTCGGCGGCGTGCTGCTCGGCTACGGCAACAAGCCGGGCGAGGTCCTGGCCGACGCCGCGGCGCTGGAACGGGCGCGCGGGTTCTTCCGCCATGCGCCCCGGGCGGCGGCCTGAAGCCTGCGAGGGCCTGACCTTTTGGCGAGGCCAGGGAAACCTTGGCCGGCGATGCCGAATCGGATAGAATTCCCAAGCAATTTAGCCGTGTTGGTTAATTCGCTTCCGGGACGCATCTCATGCGTGCGCGATCCTTCCTCAGGCTTGCCTGTGCTGCGCTGATGCTTCTGGGCGCCACCGCGCCCGCCCTGGCGCAGGCCGCCGCGGCCAAGAAGGTCGCGCTGGTCATCGGCAATTCGACCTACAAGGAACAGCCGCTGAAGAACCCCGCAAACGACGCCAGGGCGATGGCGGCGAAGCTGCGCCAGATCGGCTTCCAGGTCATCGAGCGGCAGAACGCGACCAAGACGCAGATGGAGAAGGCGGTCGCCGATTTCGGCGAGGCGCTCAACGCCGGCGCGATCGGGCTCTTCTACTACGCCGGCCACGGGCTGCAGGTCAGCGGCCGCAACTTCCTGGTGCCGGTCGACGCCCAGATCACCTCGGAACAGCGCGTGCGGCTGGAGACGGTCGATGTCGACGTGGTGCTGGACCAGATGGACGCGGCCAAGAGCGGCGTGAACCTGGTGATCCTGGATGCCTGCCGCAACAACCCGTTTGAGCGCCGCTTCCGCGCCGCGGGCGGCGGCCTGGCGCAGATCAATGCGCCGCAGGGCACGCTGATCGCCTACGCCACCGCGCCGGGCAAGGTGGCCGCGGACGGCGACGGCGCCAACGGGCTCTACACGACGCGGCTGCTGCAGCATATCGGCACGCCGGGCGTCGCGGTCGAGGAAGTGTTCAAGCGCGTGCGCATCGACGTCTCGCGCGACACCAATGCCGACCAGACGCCCTGGGAATCCTCGTCGCTGGTCGGCAGCTTCATGTTCGTCGACGCGCCGCCACCGCCTCCCCCGCCGCCCGTGCAGGTCGCCGCCGCGCCCGTCGCGCCGCCCCCGCCCGCCCCGGCGGCGGCACCGGCGATCGACCGCGAGGCGCTGTTCTGGCAGTCGGTCAAGGACAGCGACGACCCCGCGATGCTGAACGCCTACCTGGCGCAGTTCCCCAGCGGCACCTTCGCGCCGCTGGCGCGCGCCAAGCTCGCCGCCGCCGAGAAGCAGCAGCAGGCCGTCGTCCAGCTCGGCGGGCCGACCACGCCCGATAGCGGGCCACGCAGCGAGCCGGCACAGGCGCAGCCCTCTGCCCAGCCCCAGGGTGGTTCCTTGTTCGGCCGGCTGGCACAGGACCAAAAAGGCGCAACCGATCAGGCTCGCCAGCAGCAGCTCGCCGCCGCGCCCGTGCCGCGCGCGCTGACGCAAGGATCGATGGACGGGACGTGGCAGGGTTCGTATGCCTGCGGCCCTTCCCAGGCCAACGGCATGCCGGCGTTCGATTCGCCGGGACGCGTGTTCCAGGTGCGCGACGGCAGGCTTTCCGGCCGCGCCAATCCGCCCAACGGCGGCACCGAGGAATTCACCGGGACGATTTCGCCGGACGGCACGGTCACGATCACCGGCCAGGGCTCGAACCCGAAGGGCCCGCGCCCGTACAACATCTCCCTGAAGGGCAAGGCCGTGGACGGTCGCTTCAAGGCGACCGGCAGGCACGGCGACCGCGACTGCACCCTGACCTACGCCAAGATCCAGTAGACAGGCGGGGGCGCGGCGGCATCCATGACCCTGCTCCGCGGCGCCCTTGTCACCCTGGCCTTCCTGCTGCCGCTGACCTGGTTCGCCGCGGCAGCGATGGCGCAGAAGAAGATCGCGCTGGTCATCGGCAACGCCGCCTACAAGGAAGCGCCGCTGAAGAACCCGGTCAATGACGCCCGCGCCATGGCGGCGAAGCTGCGCCAGCTGGGTTTCCAGGTGATCGCGCAGGAGAACGCCACCAAGGCGCA
>JAEULC010000080.1 GCA_016792605.1 Rhodospirillales bacterium | reverse complement strand
GGTCGAGGTCTGCGATCAGGACCCGGCGTTGGCGGAGTGCGGCCCGGGCCATCGCTCGGCCTGCCACCGCGCCGGCGAGTTCGCGCAAGGCAAGATCGCGACGCCGCGGCCAGCACCGCTGGTCGGGGCGCGCATGGCGATCGACGCCAACGCGCCGCCCTTGCTGAAGGTCGAGGGGCTGAAGAAGCACTTCACCGTGGCCAAGAGCGGCGGGATCTTCTCCGGCAACGCCGCGCTCAAGATCCGCGCGGTCGACGATGTCTCGTTCGACATCCGCCCGGGCGAGACGTTGGGCCTGGTCGGCGAATCCGGCTGCGGCAAGACCACCGTGGGACGGCTGATCCTGCGGCTGGAGACGCCGACCGAGGGCGCCATCCGATTCAACGGCCGCGACATGGCGGCGGCCGACGCCAAGGAGATTCGCCAGGACCGGCGCAAGATCCAGGCGATCTTCCAGGACCCCTACTCCTCGCTGAACCCCCGCATGACCATCGGCCAGATCATCGCCGAGCCGCTGACAGTCTATAAGCTGGTCCCCAATGCGAAGGCGGCGCGCGCCCGCGTGGCGGAACTCCTGAGCCAGGTCGGGCTGTTCCCCTACATGGCCGAGCGCTATCCGCATGAGATGTCGGGCGGCCAGCGCCAGCGCGTGGGCATCGCCCGCGCGCTGGCGATGGAGCCGAGCTTCATCGTCTGCGACGAGCCGGTCTCGGCGCTGGACGTGTCGATCCAGGGCCAGATCATCAACCTGCTGGAAGACCTGCAGCAGCGCCTGGGCCTGACCTACCTGTTCATCGCCCACGACCTGGCCGTGGTGCGCCACATCTCGTCGCGCGTGGTGGTGATGTATCTGGGCCGGATCATGGAATTCGCCGACCGCGACACGCTCTATCGCGCGCCGCTGCATCCCTACACCAAGGCGCTGCTCGACGCCGCGCCCGTGCCCGACCCGGCGGTCGAGCGTGGCCGCGCGCCGCGGACGCTGAAGGGAGAAATCCCCTCGCCGCTCAATCCGCCGTCGGGCTGCGTCTTTCACACCCGCTGCCCGATGGCCGACGAGGAATGCCGCCGCACGGTGCCGACGCCGCGCGAACTGCAGCCCGGCCACCTGGTCGCCTGCATCAAGGTCTAGAGGTTTGATTCAGTGAAGCGGCGATGCCGCCAACTCGGGAGGAGGAACCGGAATGACGATGATGCGCAACCTGATCGGCCTGGCGGCCGGCGTCGCGCTCGCCGGCGCGATGGCCAGCGGCGCCGAGGCGCAAGCGCCGAAGAAGGGCGGAACGCTGAATTTCGCCCTGTCGGCCGAAACGCCGCACTACGACTGCCACGGCAGCGACACCTACGCGACGCTGCACTTCGCCTCGCCGTTCTACTCGACGCTGCTGCAGTTCGACCTGCCGAAATATCCCGCGGTCAAGGGCGACCTGGCCGAGTCCTGGACCATCGCGCCGGACCAGAAGAGCTACACCTTCAAGCTGCACAAGAACGTCACCTTCCATGACGGCAAGCCGCTGACCTCGGCCGACGTCAAGGCGACCTACGAGCGCCTGCGCAACCCGGCGGCCGGCGTGGTGTCGACCCGCAAGGCCACCTTCCAGGACATCGACACGATCGAGACGCCGGACCCGGCGACGATCGTGTTCAAGATGAAGGCGGTGAACCCGGCGATGATGGAACACTTCGCCAGTCCCTGGAACTGCGTCTACCCGGGCGACAAGATCACCGCCGACCCGCAATGGCCGAAGACCAACATCCTGGGCAGCGGGCCGTTCAAGTTCCAGGAGCACGTCAAGGGCAGCCACGTGTCCGGCGTGCGCAACGACAACTACTTCCGCCAGGGCCAGCCGTATCTGGACGGGTTCAAGGGCACCTTCTTCTCGCAGTCTGCGGCGATGCTGAACGCGCTGCAGGGCGGCCAGGTGCTGGCCGAGTTCCGCACCATCTCCTCGGCCGACCGCGACCGCCTGGTCCAGGCCATGGGCGACAAGATCCGGATCGAGGAATCGAGCTGGACGCTCAACCTGCTGGTCGTCTTCAACACCAAGAAGAAGCCGTTCGACGACGTGCGGGTGCGCAAGGCGCTCAACATGGCGATCGACCGCTGGGGCGGCAGCCAGGGCCTGGCGCGCACCTCGGCGCTGCGCCATGTCGGCGGCCTCGTCCGCCCCGGCTCGCCCTACGCCATCGACCCGAAGGAGCTGGAGACGTTCCCGGGATTCCAGCGCGACATGGCCAAGGCGCGGGCCGAGGCCAAGAAGCTGCTGGCGGAAGCGGGCGTGCCGAACCTGACCTTCGTGCTCCACAACCGCTCGATCGCCCAGCCCTACACGCCCGCGGGCGTGTTCCTGGTCGACCAGTGGCGGCAGATCGGCGTGAACGTCGAGCACAAGCAGCTCGAGACCTCGCCGTACCTCGCCGGCATGTCGAGCGGCCAGTTCGACGTGGCGATCGACTTCTCCAACCTGTTCATGGACGAGCCCAGCCTGGGCCTGGCCAAGTACGTCTCCACCTCGAAGGCGCCCGAGAACCGGTCGTTCCTCGAGAGCCCGGAGATCGACGGGCTGATCGCCAAGCAGGCGAACATGGGCGACCCGAAGGAACGGATCAAGGTCATCCGCCAGGCGGAGAAGCTGATCCTGGAGTCGTCGCACCAGGTCCCACTGCTCTGGTGGCACCGCATCGTCGCAACTAACAAGTCGCTGATGGGCTGGGAGATGTCCCCGAGCCATAACCTGGGCCAGGACCTGGCGCGGGTGTGGATCAACCAGTAGGCGGCTGGTTGTGACGGTGTCCTTCCCTCATTCGTCATCGCCGGGCTTGTCCCGGCGATCCACGTCGGCACGATCTGCCGGCCGGCCGCAGGCGCGCCTCGCTGAGACGTGCGCTGCCGGCACGTCCGTCGCCGCTGCCCAGACGTGGATGCCCGGGACAAGCCCGGGCATGACGGTGGGGAAGGATGGGGCAACGGCCTGACATGCTTTCCTACCTCGTCAACCGGCTGCTGCTGACGATTCCGACGCTCCTGGGCGTCGCGGTGCTGATCTTCTTCATGCTCCGCGTCGTCCCGGGCGACATCGTCGAGGTAAAGCTGCGCGGCGACGGCGGCAACCCGACGCAGGAGATGGTGGAGGCCGAGCGCAAGCGGCTCGGCCTCGACCGCCCGATGCACCGGCAGTTCGCCGACTGGATGATCGGGCTGGCGACGTTCGACCTCGGCAAGTCGATGTGGACCGAGCAGCCCGCCACCGAGGAAATCGCGCTCAGGCTGGAGCTGTCGCTGCAGGTCGCGCTGATGGCGACGGTGATCGCCATCCTGCTGTCGATCCCCCTGGGAACCCTCTCCGCGCTGCTGCAAGGCACGTGGATCGACTACGCGATCCGCATCTTCACCATCGCCGGCCTTGCCATGCCTTCCTTCTGGCTCGGCATGCTGACCATCGTGTCGCTGCTCTACTTCTTCAACTGGCTGCCGCCGCTGACCTATGTGCCGATCTACCAGGACCCGTGGACCAACATGGCCCAGCTGTTCTGGCCGGCGCTGGCCGTCGGCTACCGCTACTCGGCCGTGGTCGCGCGCATGATGCGCTCGTCGATCATCGAGGTGCTGAACGAGGACTACATCCGCACCGCGCGGGCCAAGGGCGTCTACGAGCGCCTGGTGGTCATGCGCCACGCCATGCGCAACGCCATGCTCCCGGTCATCACCGTCATCGGCCTGGAGTTCGCCTTCCTGATCGGCGGCCTTGTCGTGACCGAGCAGGTGTTCAACCTCAACGGCATCGGCCGCCTGTTCGTCCAGGCGGTCAGCCGCAGCGACTTCACCCTGATCCAGGCGCTGGTCATGCTGAGCGCCCTGGTGTTCATCCTCTCCAATCTCGTGGTCGACATGCTCTACGCCGTGTTCGACCCGCGCATCCGGTACCGCTGAGATGACGGCCGTCGCCGCCCCGCCACTGGCCAAGACCGCCGCGCCGAAGCGGCGGCACCCGATCCTGGCGTTCTGCATCTCGCAGCCCCTGGGCGCGGCGGGCGCGGTGTCGATCCTGGTCATGGCGATCGCCGCGGTCTTCGCGGAGTACGTCGCGCCCTACGATCCGGTCGCGATCGACTTCGGCGCCATGCTGGCGCCGCCGACGCTGGAGCACTGGTTCGGCACCGACGCCTTCGGCCGCGACATCCTGACCCGCGTGATCTACGGCGCGCGCACCGCGCTGGCGATCGGCTTCCTGTCGTCGCTGCTCGGCTGCACCGTCGGCGCGATCCTGGGCGTCGCCTCGGCCTATTTCGGCGGCCGGATCGACATGGCGATCCAGCGCCTGGTCGACATCCTGCTGTCGTTCCCGATCATCGTGCTGGCGCTGGTCGTGGTCGCCATGCTCGGCCGCAACATGCTGCTGGGGATCGACTTCAACCTGATCCTGGCGATCGCCGTGCCGACCATGCCGCGCGTGGCGCGCGTGGTGCGCTCGGCCGCGCTGTCGATCCGGGAGCTGCCCTATATCGACGCCGCCCGCGTGCAGGGCTTCAGCCACGCGCGGATCATCTTCCGCCACATGGTGCCGAACGTAGCGGCGCCGTACCTGATCATGTTCACGGCCGCGATCGCCCAGGCGATCCTGCTGGAGGCGTCCTTGAGCTTCCTCGGCCTCGGCGTCACCGAGCCGACGCCGGCCTGGGGGCTGATGCTCTCGGGCAACGCGTCCGACTTCTACCGCGAAGCGCCGTGGATGATCCTGTTCCCCGGCCTTGCCATCTCGGTCGCCGTCTTCGCCTTCAACCTGTTCGGCGACTCCTTACGCGACTGGCTCGACCCGAAGTTCAAGACCTGACGGCCGGCGCTATCGGCCGACAAAGGCCGGCTTGCGCTTTTCCATGAAGGCACGGCGGCCCTCGATGTAGTCCTGGCTGTCGAAGCACTCCTTCACCAGCCGGGCGCAGAGCGCCTCGTCGCGGTCCTCGCCGTCCTTCACCGCCTCGTTGACGATGCGCTTGACCGAGTTGACGGTCATCGGCGCGTTGCCGGCGATGGTCTCGGCATAGTTCTTCACGTAGGCCTCGAGCTCGGCCGGGGGCAGGACGCGGTTGACCAGGCCCATGGTCAGCGCCTCCTGGGCGGTGAACTGGCGGGCGGTGTAGAATATCTCCTTGGCGAAGGAGGGGCCGACGAGGTCGACCAGACGCGCGATGCCCGAGAGCCCGTAGCCGAGGCCAAGCTTGGCCGCCGGCACGGCGAACTTGGACACGTCCTCGCTGATCCGGAGATCGCAGCACACGGCCAGCGCCGTCCCGCCGCCGATGCAGTAGCCGCGGATCATGGCGATGGTCGGCTTCGGCAGGTTGGCGAGCAGGTGGTAGACCCGGTCGGTGGTCTGGCTGTAGGCCTCGACCGCGTCGGCCGAGGCGCGCTCGCTCTCGAACTTCGAGATGTCGGCGCCGGACACGAAGGCCTTGCCGCCGGCGCCGGTGATGACCACCACGCGCACGCCGGGGTCGCTGGTGAAGTCGGTCAGGATGCGCTCGGCCGCCTGCCACATCTCCATCGAGACCGCGTTGTGGCGCTCGGGATTGTTGAACGTCATCCAGCCGACCGCGCCTTCCTTGCGCGAGAGCATCTTGTCGGTCATCCAGCGAACTCCTTCTGTCAAACGATGCCGCCCAGTTCAGACGATCCCACGTTGCCGGAAGCCGGCGATGGCGGTGGTGTCGTAGCCGAACTCGGCCAGGATCTCGTCGGTGTGCTGCCCCACCTCGGGCGGCGGCAGCTGCCCGGTCGCCGGCGTGCGCGTCAGCGTCATCGGCTGGCCGAGGAATTTTGTCCCTGCCCCGCGCACGGGCGAGTCGATCTCGACATAGGGCTTCAGGTGCTCGACCTGGGGGTCGGCGAAGACCTCGTCCATCTTGTAGATCCTGCCGCAGGGCACGCCCGCGGCGTTCAGTTTGTCGATCAGCGCGGCACTGGTCATGCCGGCGAGCTTCGCCTCGATCGCCGGGTTCAGGCGGTCGCGGTTCTTCGACCGGTCGGCGGCGCGGGCGTAGTCGGGATGGTTCAGGAGGTCCTCGGCGCCGATCGCCTTGCAGAACCGCTCCCAGATCTTCTGGCCGGTCACGGCGATGTTGATGTAGCCGTCGGTGGTCTTGAACACGCCCGTGGGAATGCTGGTCGGGTGGTTGTTGCCGGCCTGCTTGGGCACGTCCTGGTCCATCAGCCAGCGCGCGGCCTGGAAGTCGAGCATGAAGATCTGCGCCTGCAGCAGCGAGGTGTGCACCCACTGCCCCTCGCCCGAGGTCTCGCGCTCGAGCAGCGCCAGCAGGATGCCCTGGGCGCAGAAGATGCCCGCGGTCAGGTCGGCGATCGGGATGCCGACGCGCACCGGCCCCTGGCCCGGCAGGCCGGTGATCGACATCAGCCCGCCCATGCCCTGCGCGATCTGGTCGAAGCCCGGCCGCTCGCGATAGGGCCCGTCCTGGCCGAAGCCCGAGATGCTGGCGTAGATCAGCCGCGGATTGACCTGCTTCATCGCGTCGTAGTCGATGCCCAGGCGCTGCTTCACGTCGGGGCGGAAATTCTCGACGATCACGTCGGCGCGCTCGGCCAGCTTCTTCAGGATCGCCACGCCCTCGGGCGACTTCAGGTTCAGGGTCATGCCGCGCTTGTTGCGGTGGAGGTTCTGGAAGTCCGAGCCGTGGCGCGGGCCGCCGGGCGCGTCGCCCGGCTCCATGCCCTCGGGCATCTCGATCTTGATGACGTTGGCGCCCCAGTCGGCCAGCTGGCGCACCGCCGTGGGCCCGGACCGGACCCGCGTCAGGTCCAGAACCGTGAAGCGTTGCAAGGCCTTGGAAGCGGGGCGAAACGGCATGGCGGGTTCCTGGGGCGGTCTTGTCGGGCGTTTCCTCGAGGCCGATCCATAGCAGAGTTCCCCGGGATTGAAAACTGTTGACAATTTACAGGGCGGGCCGATTTTATCTCCCATGGCCATTGTCCCCAGCCCGCACGCAGCCGGTTCCGCACCGCTGGAGCAGCCCCAGCGCGAGGCGCCGAGCGCGCTGACGATCCGGCGCACCGAGAGCCTGGCCTCGCTGGTGCGCAAGGAGCTGGAGCGGATGATCGTCTCCGGCGAGCTCCGGGGCGGCGACCGGCTGAACGAGCAGGCCCTGGCCGAACGGCTGCAGGTCAGCCGCGGCCCGATCCGCGAGGCCTGCCGCAGCCTGGAGCAGACCGGGCTGGTCGAGGTCCAGGTCAACCGCGGAACCTTCGTGCGCCAGATCGAGCTGAAGGAGGCGCTGGAGATCTACGAGGTGCGCTCGGCGCTGTTCGGGCTGGCCGGCCAGCTCCTGGCCCAGGACGCCTCGCCCGCGCTGCTCGCGCGGCTCAAAGGCCTCCTGGAGCGCATGGACGCGGCCTCGGACAATCTCGACGCCTACTACCCCCTGAACGTCGAGTTCCACGCCACCCTGGTCGATTCCGCCGGCAACGGCCATCTCGCCGCGACCTACCATGCGCTGGCGAAGCAGCTGCACCTGTTCCGCCGCCGCGGCCTGGTGCCGCGCGAGTCGATGAAGGTGTCCAATCGCGAGCACTGGGCGATGTACGAGGCGATCGCGCGCGGCGACGCCGCAGAGGCCCAGGCGCTAATGCAGGCCCATATCCGCGCCGGCAAGGGCCGGCTGATCAAGATGACGCGGGCGGAAACCGTTGCGCCGCCCGCACTGGCGGAGGACGATTAGGCAGAGCCTCGTCGACGCCGCCGCAACCCGAAAACAAGCAATGGGAGGAAACAGGCGATGAACACCAAACCGACTGGTCTGACGCTGCCGCAACCCACGCGGCGCGCCTTCGCGCTTGGCGCGGCGGCGACTGGACTGACG